>WFZT01000037.1 GCA_015489415.1 Caldifarciminota bacterium
CGGAGATCGAGAGGGATAGTACGCTGAAGGTTGGAGAGACAATCGGAAAGCGCGGTGTGGAAAAATTCTACAACCGATTTTTGAGGGGCAAATTTGGTACCCGGTATTTTATGGTGGACGTTACAGGTCAGCTAATCAAAGAGGACCCAATACCACCCATCAAGCCAGTTGATGGTAAAGACATTACACTCACCATTGATGCCCCGCTTGAACTGTACATAGATTCCCTGATGAAAGATTACGGTGCCGGGGCGGTTGTTGTTTTAAACATTAAAACAGGTGGTATTCTTGCCCTCTATTCAAAACCATCCTTTGATGCCAACCAGCTTTCGGCCGGGATTTCCTACAAACTCTGGCAGAAGCTTGTGTCTGATAAGACAAAACCATTGCTTGATAGAGCAATATCAGGTCTGTATCCGCCGGGCTCGACATTTAAGCCTGTATCCGCCATGTTCGCCCTCGAAGCTGGTGCTGTTAGTGAAAACACGGTCTTCAGCTGCCCGGGGTACTACAGATTCGGAAGGAGGGTCTGGTCATGCTGGTTTAAACCCGGTCACGGCTCTCTCAATCTTCCCCAGGCGATTCAGCACTCATGTGATGTGTATTTCTACCAGCTGGGCTTGAGAATAGGATTTGGAAGATTCCTGAAAATGCTAAAAAAGTACGGGATAGGAGGGAAGGTCGGTATAGACCTACCGGGAGAGATTCCCAGCTTTGTGCCTGACAGTAGCTGGTACAAAGAAAGGTACGGTGCCAACGGTTTCGGACCGGGAAATGTCCTGAATCTCGCCATTGGACAGGGAGAGATTCTTTTAACTCCACTAAAAATTGCCACACTGACAGCCCTCATTGCCAGTAATGGAGTTTTGCCACGCCCACATGTTTTAAAGAGCGTTGAGGATGCAGACTATATTCCTGGGGATACTTTGCGATGGAAAGTGGATTCATCGGTTTTTCACGTTATCAAAAAGGGCATGTGGATGGTGGTCAATAAACCGGGTGGGACTGCCTATGCCTCACGCTCAGATAAGGTGATTTTTGCCGGTAAAACAGGAACATCCCAGAATCCGCACGGAAAGGATCACGCATTATTTACAGCCTTTGCCCCATATGACGATCCACAGATAGTCGTCACCGTTGTAGTGGAGCACGGTGAGCACGGCAGCCACGTTGCTCCCATTGCGAAGAAGATTATCGAACGATACTTTGAGTAGAGTTTCTATTTACCTTCTTCAGTCTCCACGGTGAAATCGTCGAAATACACATAAGAATCTGCCTTTGACCACAGTCCAATTTTGCCTGAAATGGGAGAACGAGCTCTAAAGTCTATATATTTCTTTCCATCCAGGAATCCCTGAATCCTTTGGCCTTTTATCACGACGGTAAGAGTATGCCATACATGTGGCAGGGTCTTGACTCTTCTGATCCACTGTACAGGTCTCCTGCGGCCATTTTTTAGAAGAAAAAAATGGGGGGCGATGGCTTCGCCATCGCCCCCATAATCAAATTAACCACATTTATTCTTACTTACAATCTTCTGACTCTTCGATTATGATTGCTCCGCTGGGGCACTGATCTGCTGCGTCCTGCACATCCTCTCTGTCGCCTGTGCACTCCATGCCCTGCTTCACATAGGCGATACCATCATCGCCCATTTCAAATACGTCAGGTACGAGGTCCACACAGATGGAATCTCCCACACAAAGATCTGGATCAATTGTTACTTTGAGTCCCATTTTCTATCCTCCTTCTTGAGTTTTAGTATGAGAAGTATAAAATCTTTCAAAAGTAATATCAAGTGAAAAGGCCAATTTATCTCTTTTATTCCGCCATTTTCCAGTTTTAGTCTTAATGTTAAATCAGACAAAGTTCGATGAAAACCCAACTGGCCTTCAATTAATTTGAATCACGATTGTTGTGATTTCCACTTTTAGAAATATACCCGGGCTTCTTTAAAAATTTTTACACATCCAGATGAACATCGAGGTTAGCGTGGAAACATGGACTTACCACAATTTACGCAGGAATAGATATGGAGATAGGCCCCCAGTGATCACTCCTAAAAGAATAAAAGAATTATTCCCAGTGCAAGGGTGTAATATCCGAAGTAATGGAGTTTCCTGACAAGCACGACTCTTTTCAGCACGATTATAGCAATTAGACCAAAAATTAAGGCTGAGATAAATCCTGTAAGATAGCCTGTCGTTAGAGCAAAGTGTTCAATCCCCTTAAGCTTTAGCACTGCGGCACCGGATATGGCAGCAAGAGATAGAAGGAAGGAAAATGAAAAGGCCTTCCTCGGTGCTATGCCAAGAAGCAACGCAACTGTTATAGTAGTGCCAGAGCGCGAGATACCCGGTAAAATCGCAAGAGATTGACCGATTCCAATTAGAAGAGCATCCCAGGGGGTTATTTTCTCGCGTCCCCCCTTTGACCACATGGATGTGAGCAAGATGAAACTATTCAAGATGAAGAAATATCTCACCCATTTTATGGTCACGAAAAATGTTTCTATCCTGTCATTAAACAAAAGTCCCACTATGCCTGCTGGAATGGTTCCAATTATGATTAAAACTATTGGCTGTTCCCAGAAGGAGTATTTTCTGAAATGAAAAATATCTATAACGTCCTTCCACAGATATATAACCACAGCAGTGAGGGTGGCAAGGTGCAAGAATACCTCAAAGGTAATGCCCGGAAAATGAACGTTGAGAAAATGCTCAAATACCACGAGATGCCCGGATGACGATATGGGGAGAAATTCAGTTAATCCCTGTATTGCGCCCAGAATAATGTATTTCAATTATACCCCTCTTCCAATTCCCGCTTGATTTTTCTCACTTCCTCAAGAAGTTTCCTGACATCCTGCTGGATTGACTTTAAAAAGGTTTTTAAAGCCTTGTTAAAAAATTCCGAATTATTATGGTGTCTGAGCTGATAACTGATCCTTCTCAGGTCTTCCCCATTGTCCTGAAGAGCCTTTATCATCAGGGCGATCTGAATATCTTTCCGCGTATACCTTCTCTTGCCCCCCTTCCTCAAAGGATGCAAGAGTCCATGCTCTTTTTCCCAGTACCGAAGCTGCTCAGGACGAACCCCCACAATCTCCGCTACCTCTGATATTTTCCAGTAGAGTTTTTCCACCTGCATATTTTTAAGGGTATAACTACGAAGCCTGACGGTCAAGCAATTCTTTTTGGTATGAGTTATAAAGTCGCTTATAAAGCCTGTAGTCCTTCATTATTCTTCGAACGTAATTTCTTGTTTCCCGAAATGGGATAAATTCCACAAAGAGGTAAGGGTCCTCCGCGATGCCGGATTGGGAATACTTTTTTATCCAGGCATCCACCCTTTTTGGACCGGCATTGTAGGCGGCAAGGGCAAAAATCAGACGGCCGTTGTATTTTTCAATTAAAGAGTTTAGATATCTTGCCCCAAGTCTTATATTGAAATAAGGATCGAGTAACTCATCCCTTTTCACTCGTCTACCTAAAAGTTTTGCAGCTGTGAATGGCATAAGCTGAGCAATACCTATGGCTCCGGCCGGCGATACCGCCATATGGTTGAAATGACTTTCTTCACGGAGGAGTGAAACAAACAAGAAAGGCTCCGAAGCCTCCCCCTGAATATAATACCAGTACGCAAGTGGGTATCCAAAAACCAGACCCTTCTTTTTGCGTTCAAGCCCTATGAATCTTCTGAAAATCTCCACAGTTAGGTTGTCTTCCCCTGTAAGATATGAAAATTCCACACACTCCCGAAGATTTGCCGAACATTTTCTTAGCTCCCGAAGTGCATAATTATTCAGCCCAAGGAAAGCAAAGGTGTGGAAGCGATTCCAGAACTTTGGACTTTTTAGAAAGAAATTTCCATTATTCTGGAGTAACCTGCCCACCACAGAATCAACAGGTGCAAGTACTTTATTACCGTTTGTTATCCATGCAAAATAGGAAAAAGGGTGCTCTCTTAAGAGGAAGTCCCGATAAGCTCCGATGCCTGACATTCTGTAAAGCCAGTAAAGGGCCTGGGAACTTGCAAATCTATCGTTCAGGGTGAGAACTTTCTCAAAGAACGCCTGGGCTCTCTGCCTTTTACCGGAGACCATGTAAACAAGCCCCATTCTCATTAAATAATCTGCGTTGTGTATGACCAGCGGAAGTTTTCCTTCCCATTTTTTGAAAACACGGGGGTTATTGACAAAGATAAACGAGAGCTCATAAGCTGCATTGCCGGCATACCGGGACCTGGCCCTTAAGGTTTTTAACAGGAATTTAACCGCATCTTCATATTTTTTCTTCTTCTCATATGCCAGTCCCACATAGTAAATGAGAGAATCGGGAACCCTTCCCTTTTTATACAACTTTATCAATCTGGAAAAGTATCCAGCCCGATAGTAGCTGATTGTTAGATAATGATATTTCTTCGCGAGCCTTGTTTTTCTCAGGTATTTGATAGCAGTTTTGTATTTTCCGCTGTAGAACGCAGAGAGCCCTTTATAAAACACATATTTTTTTGATGCGAATCTTATTACCCGGTAGGAAAACGGGGATTTGTAGTACCTCGTTATGAGAATATCCGAAATTCGACGTAACCCTTTCTTGTCTCCTGATGCTCTTGAAATCATTGCAAGATAGTAGAGGGCTTCTGCCCGGTCACTGTAGTATTTCAAAAACTTACTGTAACCTGTGTAAACCTTTTTATACTCTTTGTGGGCTGAGTTGGAATAAAGGTACCTCAGGATGCTCATTATAGACGATTCAAGGAAGTAGCTTCGAGGATATTTCTTCCTTAAAATCCTCAGATCAATGAGAACCTCCTTTGTCTTCTGCTTGGAGATATTCTTACTGATCCTGAGAAATAGGAGGAAATCGCCCAAATCAGGATAAAAGGTCAGTCCTTCTTCAATCAGCCGGTAAAACATACTGTCTGCTGAAGGTATATTGTATAAGGAGTAAAGAAAAGCGAAGAATTCGGGTTTTGAGAGTTTATGCATCCTCGTGGAATAGTACTGATAGAGAATATCGTACTTTCTCATGCGTAAGAGAGAAACCACGAAAAAGAACCTATCATCGGGCTTATCAGTGGTGGCAGAGTTGTAGATTGCAGGCCAATTTCGGGTGACTATGGAGTTAACGAGTTTAGGGGATGTTGAAAGAGAAATAAGAAGGGCAAAAAATATCATTTTCAAAATAAGAGCGGGCGACGGGATTCGAACCCGCGACCCTCAGCTTGGGAAGCTGATGC
>WFZT01000038.1 GCA_015489415.1 Caldifarciminota bacterium
AAGTTAAAGATATCGTGAATATAGCGGCAATGGCGGTGGTTGACGCACAGGAGCTTGAGGGGAAGTAAATTTTGAAATTTAGGAGTTAATGTGAGGGGGCGCACGCGAAGCGCGCGCCCCCTCACTCAAGAGTGGTAAAAACTTATAAGAAAAATCTCCTTCCGCACGGTGTGTACATCTTCAGACAACTTTAGTAGCATTTAACTTACAAAGATTAGCAACTCACCAGTTCTTATCTGATTCGGCGGGCCCGCATTCTTTATTTTACTCAACAGCTGTCACCTTAATGACCGAGCTATTTTTAGCTACCACGAATCTTTTGCAGGATGATGCTTTCAAGGTCATCAATTCTCTTTCTCCTGACTGACCGGTTTTCAACTGAAGGTTGATAATATTGACATTTACATGACCACCGGACTAAAATTTAACTAATAAAACGGGGGTATTTGACATGAATAGGCCGTGGTTAACATTTTATGAGAGAGAAGTTCCAATTCATATTGACTACCCGGTCATCCCACTGACCAGGTTTTATCAGGACGCAGTATGTGATTATCCCAACAATACTTCTATGATTTTTTACGGCCGAAAAATCACTTATCGAGAAGGATGGGATTACATCAGAGCACTTGCCACTGCCTTACATAAGCTGGGCGTCAGTAAAGGTGACCGGGTGTCCATTTATCTCCCAAACTCCCCCCAATTTGTCATATCTTTCTATGCTGTCCTTAAGCTGGGAGGTATTGTAGTACAGACCAACCCCATGTATGTACCACGCGAGCTCGAGCACATTTTAAATGATTCAGGTGCTGAAACCATTATTACCCTTGACCTGCTATATGACAGGGTAATGGCAGTCAAAGACAAAACCAAAATCAAACGGATCATTGTTACCAGTATCAGAGATTTCCTACCACCACATCTAAAACTCCTTTATCCACTGAAATTTATAGGCAAAAAGAAGCCACAGATTAAGTATGGCAACGGAGTTTATAGGTTTACTGACCTGCTTCAGACGAAGCCAGAAAAGATTTACGTTGATATTGACCCAAAAGAAGATGTTGCCCTGTTTCAGTACACAGGCGGAACTACAGGTATTTCCAAGGCTGCTATGCTGACCCATTACAACCTTGTTGCCAATACCATGCAGGCCGTTCACTGGTTAACAGACAGGCAGGAAGGTGGTGAGGTGCTCCTTGCGGTGCTTCCATTCTTTCATGTGTATGGAATGACAGTTGGCATGAACTTTGCCATTTACCTTGCTTCTACCCTCGTTCTTGTACCAAGGTTTGATGTTAAAGAAATTGTCAAACTGATCCAGAAATACAAAGTAACATTGTTCCCCGGTGCACCGACAATCTACATTGCGGTCATCAATTTTAAGGACGTCAAAAAATATGACCTTTCGTCCATAAAAGCCTGTATAAGTGGTTCGGCCCCTCTCCCGGTTAAGGTGAAAGAGGATTTCGAGAAGCTCACAGGCGCAAAGCTGGTTGAGGGATACGGTCTGTCCGAGGCTTCACCTGTTACTCACTGCAACCCCATTTATGGTTTAAATAAGCCGGGGAGTATTGGCATTCCATTCCCGGATACGGACGCGAAAATTGTTGATATTGAGACCGGTGAGAAGGAACTCGCTGTGGGTGAGGCTGGCGAGCTGATAGTCAAAGGCCCTCAGGTGATGAAGGGATACTGGAATATGCCTGAGGAAACTGCAAGGGTTTTGAGAAACGGATGGCTTTATACAGGTGACATCGCGAGGATGGATAAGGATGGGTACTTTTACATTGTTGACCGTAAAAAGGAAATGATAATTGCCTCTGGATACAACATTTATCCGAGGGAAATTGAAGAGGTTTTGTATAGGCATCCCAAGATCAAGGAGGCAGCCGTTGTGGGCATCCCCTCAGGTTACAGGGGAGAAACGGTAAAGGCCTATGTTGTCCTAAAAGAAGGAGAAACGGCTACCGAAGAGGAGATAAAAGAGTACTGCCGGGAAAATATGGCAAGGTACAAGGTTCCCGAGTTTATTGAATTCAGAAAGGAACTGCCCAAATCTGCTGTTGGAAAGGTTTTAAAAAGGGTTCTTTTGGAAGAGGAATTGAAGAAAAAGCCAAAGAGAGGTGAATCATGAGTAAAGAGGTCGTAATCGTTGGTGGAGTGAGGACACCGGTTGGGCTCTTTGGAGGAGCCCTGAAGGACCTCACTGCTGACCAGATGCTCGAAATTGTGTTTAAGGAGACCATAAATCGAACTGGAATTGACCCCAAAATCATTGACGGGGCAATAGCAGGATGTATCGGCATGCCATCCAATGCGGCAAATGTCACTCGCGTGGCAGCAATGAGAGCTGGATTGAAACCCGAAGCTTCTGCCTACACAGTCCAGAGAAACTGTTCTTCGGGTATACTCTCCATAACTTCTGCGTATCAGGCAATTCAGGCCGGAGATGGTGAAATTTTCCTTGTAGGTGGCACGGAAAGTATGTCCACAAGTCCCTATGTGATGTGGAAGGCAAGATGGGGCTACCGTCTGAGGCACGGCAAACTTATTGACGGACTCTGGGAAGGTCTAACTGACCCTGTTGTGGACCAGATCATGGGAAGGACTGCCGAAAACGTTGCAGAAAAATGGGGTATCACGAGAGAGGAGCAGGACAAATTTGCCCTCTGGTCACACCAGAAGGCCCTCAAAGCACAGGCAGAGGGAAGATTTAAAGACCAGATCGTGCCCATTGAAGTAAATGGTAGAGTAGTGGATAAAGATGAGGGCCCCAATCCAAAGCTAACCCTTCAGATTCTCGCACTATACCCTACTATTTTTAAAGAGAATGGGACCGTTACTCCCGGTAACTCATGTCCTCTCAACGACGGTGCTGCATCGATGCTGGTCATGACGAAGGAGAAGGCAGATGAATTGGGTCTCGAGCCAGAGGCCTATGTGGTCGGATATGCCTATGCTGCCACAGACCCGGCATACATGGGTGAAGGTCCGATTTATGCAGTTCCAAAAGCCTTTGAAAAGACTGGATTAACAATGGAAGATATCGATTTTGTAGAGCTCAACGAGGCATTTGCAGCCCAGGCTATTCCCTGTATGAGGGCACTCAACATTCCTGAGGAAAAGCTCAATGTATGGGGTGGCGCAATAGCGCTCGGACATCCGGTAGGTGCTACAGGTTCGATTCTTACGGTAAAGCTCATCCATATTCTGAAACAGCTCAATGGGCGCTACGGACTCGTTACTATGTGTGTAGGTGGCGGTCAGGGCGGAGCCCTCATTATTGAAAGGAGGAGTTGATAATGAAATTCGCAATTTTTGGCACTGCAAGGACACCAATTGGCTCTTTTGGTGGGGCATTCAGGGATGTGAGGCCCCAGTTCCTTTTTAAGGACTCCATTAAAGCCTCTTACGAGCGCTCAGGTCTAAAGGATTACTCACATATCTATGACTGCGTGGGAGGTAACGCCGTTCAGCCATCCGATTGCGCAAATATCACACGCGTGTCAATTCTTCTTGCTGGATTTCCAAACGAAATTCCAGCTTTTACGGTGATGGCAAATGACATTTCTTCACTGGTTGCAGCGGTAAATGCGATGCAGGCAATGATAACCGGAGAAGGAGACCTGTATC
>WFZT01000039.1 GCA_015489415.1 Caldifarciminota bacterium
AGGGAGAGCATATTGAGCAGGTTCAGGCACATATATGTGAGCACATGGAGAATAGCGCATTTGTTATTCATGAGGTTGGTAACCGCGATGAGGATAATGGAATACAGGATGTATAAATATTCATTTGCTTAAAAAACATGGGTGATGTCAGGGCCTTCGGCCCACCCCTCCCCCATTCTTTAAAATTTCAAAATTTCATCACCACGGAGGAGTTACAACATCAGGATCAGCTATTATCCCGTAATAATGAAATGCTCCGTTCTTCACAATCTGCACCTGAACAGGCTTTACAACCTCTCTTCCCTGAGTGAAGCGGTAAAGCACTCCAGTAGCAAGTACTTCATTCTGAAGTGACTGAAGTGCCTCTCTTATCTTCGCAGGATTTGTGCTCTTTGCTTTTTTGATGGCCTTCGCAAGGAGCATCACCGCATCGTAGGAGGATGCACCCACCATGTCAGGGTCCTCGTTGTACTTCGCTTTGAAATTCTTGATGAAGTTTTGTGTGATAGAGCTCAGGTCATCCCTGTTCAGGTTCGTCGTAATAATCACACCATTTGCTGCGTCTCCGGCAAGCTCGAGAAATTTAGGGGAATCGTATCCTTCTTCGCCGAGAATCTGAATATTCCATCCCATCTGCTTTACCTGTCTTGCGATCTGGGCAGCCTCGTTGTAGTAAGCCGTTGCAATAAGAAGGTCAGGTTTTTCTGCCTTTGCCGCTGTGAGAAGAGGAGAGAAGTCCTTCTCTCCGATAGGGTATGTTTTCTCGTAAACGATCTTGGCACCACCGAGCTGGCGGATTCTCATTTTGACACCTTCTGCGAGGGAGCGGCCGTAATCGTTGTCAATAACAAGGAGGGCAATCCTCTTTGCACGGAGGAATTTCAGTGCCACCTCTCCCATGGCCTTACCTTCAACTGTGCCGAGGAAGCCATTTCTGAAAATGTAGTTCCCGGCCTTTGTTATCTCAGGGTGCACTGCATAAGCTGAAATCATGGGGATTTTAAACTGCTGGAATATGGGGGCTGCTGCTCTGGTGGGACCCGAGTAAGAGCCGCTAACAGCGGCAACTACCTTATCCTTTGTGACAAGTTTACGTGCAATGGCAACAGCCTCTGAGGATTTAACACGATCGTCATAGTTGACAAGCACAACCTTTTTGCCGAGGAGGCCGCCATTTTTGTTGATCTCTTCGACTGCAAGTTTCGCCCCACGGAGGGCCGAGAGACCATCAGCCGCGGCAAAACCCGTCAAAGGAGAGAAAAATCCAATCTTTATTACACCATCAGCCTTTGAGAATCCGGGTTTTGCCCAGCCTATTCCACCCACAAGTCCTGCTACCAGTACCAGCGCAAGTAACTTCTTCATCTTATCACCTCCTGGTTGAATTTTACCTTTCTACATCAAACCTGTCAAATAGCTAAATATCAACGGGAATTCTAACAACTCTACCCGGTTTGATCTGTTTCGGGTCTTTGATCCTGTTGACTTTCATTATCTTTGACACACTTACACCATACCTTGCCGAAATAGCGTATAGTGTGTCACCCTTCCTGATGCGATATTTAATAAGCTTCGTCTTACGGCGTTTTGCTTTTGTGTACCTTTTAACTTTTGCCCCTTGCTTAAAAACGATAAGTTTATGCCCGGGTCTTATCCTGCTACTCCTGAGATGATTCCATCTTTTGAGCTGAGCAACAGTTACACCAAATTTTCTTGCAATTCGTTTGAGCGTGTCTCCCCTTTTCACTCTGTAATAGACCACCCTTGTCTCGTGGTTCTTATTAACAATCTTGAGGTTCACATTTTCAGCCATATACTGGGCATAACCTTCGCTTATGGGGATGACAAGAATCCTCCCCCTCCGTATACGCCGGGGATTACGTATTCTATTCACCCTCATCAACTCACGAACACTCACACCGTACCTTCTGGCAATTACGTAAAGGTTTTCGCCCCTTCTAACCCTGTGATACGTAATGGTGTACCACTTTCGCCTCGGAGTATTTTGCATTGCGGCAACAAAACGGTCCTTCGTGCCAGGTGGAATTCGAAGGTAATAGTTTTTGTAGTATGGGGGCGCCATTCCACGTTTAAAGGAGAGGTTATACTTGATCATTTCGCCAATAGGAACGCCTGCCCACTTAGCCGCGACATCCAGGGATACCGGTCCAGGCATTCTGACTGAATCATAAACAAATGGGTCGGCAGTAGTTTTGAGCCTGATCCCATATAGCTCGGGATGGCTTAAAACCGTAAGAACTGCAAAGAACTGCGGCACATAATTTCTCGTTTCTCGTGGTAATCTACGCTTGAGCTTCCAGAAATTATCGGTTCTCATGCGCCTGATCTTTCTCTGGAGCTTTCCTTCTCCGTAATTGTAAGCTGTCAGGGCAAGGTCCCATTTACCAAAGATCTGGTATAATGTTTTGAGGTACTTAACAGCTGCATCCGTTGATTTTATCGGGTCTCTTCTCTCGTCTATCCACCAATTAACAGTGAGTCCAAATTTTCTCGCACTACCCGGAATAAACTGCCAGACCCCAACGGCGCCAGCTCGGGAACGTGCAAGGGGCTTAAACCCACTTTCAATAACAGGAAGATAGGCAAGTTCCTCTGGCAAACCAGCTTCCCTGAGCTTTTTCCGAATAATCGGAAGATATGGTGCTCCTCTCTCGATAGATTTCTCAAGCCATCTACGGCCAAAGGGATTTTTGCCGTAGTATCTAATCCACTTAGCAATCTCCCTGCGGTTGTCTGGAATCTCGATCCCCAGCTTCTTCTCCTCGGTCTCAACGTATTTCTTTTCCTTTGGAGAGAGTTTGGCATTTTTGACACCCTTTAGTTTGGGCTCTTTGATCTCCGGCAGGAGTGTGTCCGGGATCTCAACGGGAACAAGTACAACTCCATCGTCCGAGACCCCGTGATAGTATGGCGTAATGGAACAGGAAGTCAGTAAAAAAGCAAGTATAAGGACAATAGGTAAAATTTTTAGTGGCAGTTTCATTAAAGCTTGTATCCTATTTTCCTCAGGAAGTCTTTTCTCCAGGCAATATCCTCATCGCCTTCAACGCCAAGAGGTGGCTCTCCATCAATTACCCCAAGAATACCTCTTCCTTGCTCGGTCTCAGCAATTATCACCTCTAAAGGATTGGCTGTAGCCGCGTAGATATTCACCACCTCATCAACATTTTTCACCGCCTTCATCACGTTGATAGGATAGGCATTTCGAAGAAGAATAATGAAAGAATGGCCTGCTCCAATATTAAGGGCATTTTTCTTTGCAAGCTCAACAAGCTCCTCATCGTTTCCGGTCCATCTAACAAGCCTCTTTCCCGAAGATTCACAGAAGGCGAGACCAAATTTTATGCCGGGAACACTTGTTACAAGTGCCTCGTGCAGGTCTTCAACTGTTTTAATAAAATGAGACTGCCCAAGAATTAGGTTGACCTCCTCGGGCTTCTCTACTTTTACAACTTTAAGCTCCATAACAGAACCTCCTTTTTATCAGCCTTTTTTCAGGTCTTTAAGGTAAAAACTGTGCATCGGTGCAGGGAATTTACCGGACTTCACTTCTTCAATGTATTCCTTCGTGGCTTCAATGATTTCTCTACCAAGCTCACGATACCTTTTAACAAATCTTGGTTTTATGTCCTCAAAAATTCCAAGGTAATCATGAAAGACAAGTACCTGGCCATCAGTGTACGGGCCAGCTCCAATACCGATAGTGGGAACAGAAATGGACTCGGTAATCTCCTTTGCCACCTCAACAGGTACACTCTCGAGTACAATGGAAAAAACACCCGCCTCTTCAATGGCCTTTGCATCGTTCTTAAGCCTCTCGATTTCCTTATCAGTCCTTCCCTGAACTCTGTAGCCACCGAAGACATTAACCGATTGGGGAGTTAGCCCTATATGACCCATCACCGGTATTCCAATTGAAACGAGCTCTTCAATGAGATCAGCTATTCTCTCACCGCCCTCGAGCTTAACCGCATCGGCTCCGCATTCTTTGAGCATAAGACCGGCGTTAAAAATCGCATCCTGCCTGCTCACCTGATATGAGAGGAAAGGCATATCTGCTATAACCATTGCGCGGGTTACACCTCGTCTCACAGCCTTTACATGGTAAATCATCTCTTCAACGGTAACGGGAAGGGTTGTTTCATTACCCTGAATCACCATCCCGAGAGAATCACCAACAAGAATCGCGTCAATTCCAGCCTGATCCAGGAGCTTTGCCGTAGGATAATCGTAGGCTGTCAGCATCGTGATTTTCTCACCATCTCTCTTCTTCTTAAGAAATGTCCTGACAGTTACTCTCTTTACCACTCTTTTACCTCCACATCCTGTGATTCTCCCTTCTCCGGTAGCTCAAATGATGAGGTATCCACTGTGATAAATTGTACACCGTCTTTTAGATTCTTAACTGTCTCGATGAGGAGTCCACCGTAAATCTTACGTTTTACTGTCACTTTATTGTCCTCCGGGCTGAGCGAAACGTATAGTCCGCCACCGAGATAACCGGCATCCATCTCCTGAGCAAGGTATGGGAATAATTCTCGCGCTTTCCCCTGCAAATCGCCGATAATAACAAAGGGCTTTGTCTCTGAGATAAACTCACGTAGAAATTCCAGTAACCCCTGAGCAGAATCCATCTTTTTCACATGTATTTTAGAAACAGGGAACTGCCGCGCCATTTCTACGATTTCATCGCTCACTTTCCCCGCAAGAACCACGTTTACAGGATGTCCAAGCTCTTCCTTCAAACTCAATGCTGGAGCCAGCATCTTCAGTCTCTCTTCGGGCTCATTATCGTCAAAAAATTCCATAAAAACGTATATTCCGTAATTTTCCTCTGATTCTTCAACACCCCAAAAGGCTTCCCAGCCGCCTAATTCTTCTTGCATTTCAATACCTCCATTTTTCTTTATTTTTAGCCATATATGACATGATTTCAACTATTTGACGATAAATGGTCTCGGCGTAAAGGTAAGGATGAACACAAGAATTGAAAATAGCCCGATGGCAAGCCTCTTTTTATCAAGCCTCGATACCTCGTTGAGAGGCGCCGGATGCCGAATTCCGAGGATCACTACGAGAATAGCCCACGTCCACCATCCGGCCCAGAGAAATCCAAGAGCGATGAGGGCGATAAAAGAAACATACGCTATCTTAGCATGGTGCTTGCCAAACAGGGCAAATGCAATGTGCCCTCCATCGAGCTGACCAATGGGAATGAGATTCAGGCCTGTTACAAAAAATCCTATCCACCCGGCAAATGCCATTGGATGAAGATACAGGTCCATACTCTGGGGAACATGGAGCCCTGCGGCGAATTCAAGGAGCTTAAAAATTAATGGCTCACCCAAAAATAGACCCGGAGCGCCCGACTTCGGTACAATAGCTGAAAGCTTAAGACCTATAATGGTTATTGGTAGAGCCACTAGAAATCCCGTAATAGGACCTGCTGCACCAATATCAAGTAAAGCTCGCCTCGATGGAATTGGTGATTTTATTTTGATAAAAGCACCAAGTGTCCCTACAAGTGGATGGGGCACAGGAATAAAATAGGGCAGAGTTGCCTTTACTCTGTGGATCCTCGAAAGGGTGTAATGACCAAGCTCGTGACTCCCAAGAATAGCTATAAGGGATAGAGAGAAAGGCAAGCCATAAATGAGGTTTGCTGGATCAGAGAGGGGATTTTTACCGGCATGAAAAGCACCCACCGCAAGGGTTGTCAGCACCGTTAAGAGAAAAAGTATTAAATTAATCCAGTAATTGCTTCTTCCTGTATCCACGCCCTTCCTTACAAAGATTTCATAAAGCCCCTCACGATTCTGCCTTATCATAGGCCAGTAATTTGCCTCAAGTAGCTCCTTTGATAGGGCTTCAGCTTCCCTGTCCGGGTCAGTTCTAAACCAACCGACAAAATAAACACCGTCATCCACTTCAAACTCGCCGGTGGGAACAAAGTATTTATAAACAATCGGGGCCAAATCCATGGGTTTAAATTAACCTTCTTACGCCAATCTTTCAATAAAAGACACGGCTCTTTACCACCATCTGCCTTAAAAATCTGGCCGTCAAAGAGAAGAGCCTTTAACATTAGTGCATGACAAATTCAGGGAACACGGGGATTTACAAAAAATTGTTGACATTATCAGACGGGGTGTTCACCATTAATAAGTGTCGAGTCTTTATCGGGAGGTTGAAATGTATGATTTATTAAGCTTTTTCACAGATTCTTTATTAGACCCTTCAATCAGGTTTTCCACACCTATGTTGAAAAAAGGAGGTTTCGTTTATGACAAGAAGTTTAAGTGAGCTGGATAGAGCTACTGAAATCTGGCAAAATGCCTCAAAAATACTAAAAGAATTAGTTGGGGACAAGGCCTTCAGGGCCTGGTTCTCAGATCTTCAGCCCCTTGGCTTGATGGATGATACTCTATATCTGGGGGCGCCCAATGAATTTTACATAGAATGGGTGGAGCATCATTACCTTGATAAAGTAAAAAAGGCTGTGGAGCTTGTTAGTGATGATAAAGTTTCTGTAAACTTCACTCTCCAGGAAGGTGAAGAAATTATGACCGATAAAAACAACGAGACCCCTGTCTCCGGCGATAAGTTCAAAAAGTTCAGACTCCTGAAGCATCTGACCTTTAATAACTTCGTTGTGGGACCTCCAAATGAGTTCGCTTACAAAAGCTCCCTTGAGGTAGCGAAAAATCCTGTGAGAAAGTTCAATCCTCTTTACATCTATGGCCCTTCAGGTGTCGGTAAAACACACCTGCTACATGCAATTGGAAACTACATCGTGGTCAATTCCCGAACCGATTACAAAATCCTTTACCTGACTGCCGAGGAATTCCTCAACAAGATGATAAATGCTATAAAAACCAAGACCATGATCAAATTCAAAGCCCAGATTCGAGACATTGACATACTTTTGATTGACGAAATCCAGTTTTTAAACTCGAAGCCGATGATTCAGGAGGAGATATTTCACACCATAGATTCACTTATGAGGTCCAACAAACAGGTGATCATGGCTGCTGATAGAAGCCCAGAGGAGATTGATTCCCTTGACGACAGAATCAGGACGAGAATGAGGTCAGGCCTTGTTGCCGAGATAAAGCCCGTGGACTTTGAGCTCAGAAAAAAATACATTAAGGAACGGATTGAAAAGGAAAATATCCTGCTCAGAGAAGAGCATGTGGACTATATCGCCTACAAACCCATTAAAAGCATCAGAGACCTCGAAGGCATCATAAATGCCCTAAAGGCAAAGCAGGAGTTTGACAATCGTGAGATCACACGTCACTTTCTGGTGGATCTCTTGAAGACTTTTAACAATGATGAAAGCATTGTTGAGATAGATGAACTACTCAAGGTGGTTTCAGACGTATTCAATGTACCAAAGGAATTAATCGTTGGAAAAACAAGAAAAGCAGCTGTCATGCGGGCAAGACACGCACTTGTCTACGTTGCCAGGGTAAAGCTCAACGTTCCATACAAAAAACTCGGACGTGCACTCGGAGGAAGAGATCACTCGACAATTATCCACAGCTTTGAGCAGGGCAAATTCCTGTTTTACACAGACCCGGAATTCAAGGAAAACATAAACACAGTGATGGATCTCCTGTTTGGTGAGAAATGAATTTCACAGGATTTCCACACGCGATAAGTCAGAGTACCAAGAGGACATTTCCAATTTCTCAACAGCCTATTACTACAACTTCAAGTTTATTTTTAAAAGACTATTGTGGAGGAATTTGATATGAAATTTGTCGTGGACAAAATGCTTTTTGAGAGAGCTTTGACAGAAGTCGCCAAAGCATTACCTCTCAGAACCACACTGCCAATTCTCAATAACATCCTTTTTGAGGTAAAAGACGGCACACTCTATCTCTCTGCCACGAATCTTGATTTCTCAATCAGAAGCTGGCTTCCCGTATTTGATGCAGAGGATGGTGCTTTTACCCTTCCCGGTAAGCTTATTTTGAATATGGTTCAAACCTTACCACCGATGACGATCACTTTCGAGCACACCTCGGGTGCGACGAGAATGAGCACGGAAAAGGGTGTGTTTACCCTCGCCGGACTGGACCCCGAAGATTTCCCTACGTTTAAGACCTTTGAAGGTGATGATGGCATAACTCTTCCAACTGAAGCTTTGATCCGCGGAAGTAACTATGTTTCTTTCTGCGCCGCAAGAGAGGATGCAAGAGCTTTCCTTACAGGTATACTGCTCGACTTGAGGGAAAATGAAGTTCGGCTTGTTGCAACTGACTCTCACAAACTCGGTCTCTGGAAGAAGTCCATTGATCTCAATATTCAGACCCAGGCTATAGTCCCAAGGCATACCTTTGAATACCTGAAATCCAAAGACGAAGAGACAGCAAATATCAGATTTTCAAAGGACTCAATGGGCCTATTTTTCAAAGATTCCTTTTTGATTACGAGACAGATTGAGGGCCCATATCCTCCTTATGATGACATTATTCCCGGAGAATCTGAAAATGTGGCAGTTTTGCCGAGAGATGAATTCCTGAGCACCCTGAAAAGACTGTCTCTTTTTACCTCAGGCCCAACGTATCTTTTGAATATTTATTTCTCCCCTCAGGGTCTGAGGATGAAAGCTTCTTCACCGGATGTCGGTGAGGGTGAAGAAACTGTACCTGCAGAATTTACCGGTGAGCCTATGGAGCTTGCCTTCAACGTGCAGTATCTTCTTGAAATTATAAGAAAGTTGGATTCAGAGCAGGTCAAGATAAGTATCTACAACGCTTCAACGGCCATAAAGATTGAGCCAGTGGGCTTTGAAGAGGGAGAGGAGTTGCTCTATCTCCTGATGCCCATAAAGCTTGATTGATGAAATTTAAGTGGTTTTGATGAAGAGGAGCGGGGGCCCCTTCGGGGCCCCCGCTCCTCATATCTTTTTAGGTTTTTGAATCGCGAAACAAGGCACATCTGATACCTCCAGAGGAAACTGAGTCCCCACTTATCCAAATCATCCTCCCGCGTAAATTTTAGAGAGGGATGCAAAAGTGGGGACTACATCATCAAGCCTTTCGAGTAAAATTAGAGCTTACAAACTTTCACCCTATGAAAATCGTGGTAGAGGAAAAATTCTCAAAAATAGCAGAATGCCTTGTTTCTTCCCCAACCATTTTGTGAGATGGGTCACATTTTTAAACAAATCCACATCTTGAAATTTTACATGCCTCACCCCTGAAAGGCACCACATCCCTAATCTAATGACAATATCAGCACTTTGACTGCCTGAAAATACACTCTCTACCTTAGGTAAAGATTCCACATCAAGCTATGTTCAGTTACCACCTGAAACTCATTTGGAAATCACGGAGGTGAGTTGACTTCCATTCCACAGCTCAGGATGTGGATTTTAGTGTAGAGATGATGTGTAAAATCTTCCTGGCCTCTGGCACCCTGAGAGCCATTAAAATCGGTATATAGACAACAGAAAAGACAGCGGAATCTATTATCACATCCCATCTAAGTCCTTTTATGACGGGAAGAAAGAGGAAGAAAAGCGCAAGATTTACCACGAAAATTTTGGCCATCACGAGATAATCTTCACGCTCTTTGCTTATCAGCGGGTTTGCATACATAAAGAGCAGTCCAAGCTGGGTGAGAGAGCCGATTGAGGTTGCAAGAGCAAGGCCAGAAAAGCCGATTAATAACGCTAAAATCACGGAGAAGATAATGTTAACAGCAGTCCCTATGGCAAATACACGATTGGGTATGGATGCGTTGTTTCTTGCAAAGAAAAAGGAGAGAAAAATCTTTGATATGGAGTTTGGAACGATGGCAAAAGAGTAAAAAATCAGGGCAAGCGATGTATTTTCAAGTGCCACAGTCCCAAAATGCCCTCTCTGATAAATTATGCTGATGATCCCTTTCGCATCCGCAATAAAGATCGCAAGAAATGGCAGCGTCAGGAGCAGGGAAAGCCTTACCCCTTCCATTATCTCCCTCGATGGGTCCTCATTTTTTGCAATCTTCTCGGAGAGATCAGGATTAACAACGGTTGAAACCCCCACTCCAAAGAGACCTATGGGTAGCTGCATTATCCTGAAGGCAAAGTTCAGATAAGAAATAGACCCCCCGCGCAAAAAAGAGGCTATAAAAGTATTAACAAAAAGAGTGAGTCGGGTAAATCCTGTATTCAAAAATACCGGCGTGAGCAGCTTCAGGAATGAATTAAACTCGGGAATTTTGAAGCCACGAAATCTGATTTTAACCCTCTCCTTCAAGACAAAGGGGACTTCGAATAGCGCATGCAACCCACCACCTACAAGCACACCGGCACCAACAAAAAATAGGGCCTTGAGGGGACTCCCGGTTACCCTGTAGCCCACGATTGCCGTCACAATGACGCCTAAATTAAACATGGAAGGTGCGAGGGCCGGGACGAAAAATTTACGATAAATATTCAGGACACCCCCAAGGAACGCGGCAAACGATATTAACCAGAGATAGGGAAAGGTAATTTTTGTAAGTTTTACCGTGAGCTGAAATTTAAAAGGGTCTGAGCGGAATCCGTAGGCAAATAGAGTCACTATGAGGTTAGCAAAGGTAATTCCAAGAATGGTGAAGAGTAGAGTTGAGCCGAGGGTAAAGAGAAGGGTTGCCCCCAAAAACTCTTCCCCCCTCCCGTTTTCCTTTGCCTTGAAATATGTAGGAATTAGAGCTGATTGAACGGCATTTTCTGCAAAGATATCCCTGAGCAGGTTTGGAATTCTAAATGCCACATAAAAGGCATCGGATAGGTTGCTTGCCCCTAAAATGTAGGCAATGGTGCTCTCCCGTATCAGGCCCAGAATTCGGGAGACAAGAGTAGCAGATGCAAAGCTACCAACACCACGGTATCTCATTAAATCTGATAGCCGTAAGACCTTAGAATCTTCTTGCCCTCTTCGGTGATTCTGTCAACTGACCACGGGGGTTCCCAGACGATTTGAACCTTAACCTCTTCCACACCGGGCAGCTCCTTGAGCTTTTCCTCCACGTTGTATGCGAGGACATTGCCGAGCGGGCATCCGGGAGCAGTGAGCGTCATCCTGATGTTGATCTTTCCGTCATCTATTTCAATTCCATAGACGAGCCCAAGATCCCAGATATTAACCGGTATTTCCGGGTCATAAATTTCTTTGAGAACATTAATTACTTCCTCTCTTGTTGGCATGGTTTTCTACCTCCTATTGTTTGAATCTTCCTTTGAGTTCACTCCAGGTTATGCTTCCTGGGACAACTGTATCTGGTAAAAAGTCGGTCCATTTCAAAAGATAGTAAAGTCCATCGTCTCTTAAGATTGTTTCAAAAAGGGATTTTCCAGCAACCTGAAGGGCCTCACCATTCTGAAGATTCAGACTGATGTAATAGTTGCAGAATAGATTCACGGTATCCCCTGTTGTGTCAGCATTTGTAATGGTGATATCCACCTCCGGATTTGATCTGATCTGAGAAAACATCAGAGTGGCTGTTTGCACTTCCACATCCTTGTCCCAGTTATTAAAGAGGTCTGGATTCCTGCTGTACGTGAGAGAGTCCGGGATAAATGTAAACTGCTCGTCAAAGTTATTTGAGTAGTTGACGATATTGAGGTCCTGAAAGGAGTTTCTCAGGTTGCTTATCACCACCTGTGCAGAGTCCGGCAGTGTCCAGCCCGGTGAGTTTGCAGGATTTTCCCTTGTTCTGAGCTTAAACATATCACATGCGACCATAGTCAAAATAATTCCTGACCAAATTAGTAAATTTTTCGTCACGTTGGAAATTATAATATCCCACATCCAAATTTTACAGGGGAAAGGGAATCTTGACCCGTGAGGGTTGGGAAATTATTATTTTAAGCCCATAAGGGCCACCGTAGCTCAGTCGGCAGAGCAGCGGTTTCGTAAACCGCAGGTCGGCGGTTCAAGTCCGCCCGGTGGCTCTCAAAAGGAGCTCAAAATGAAGAATTTATTCATCGCTTATTCTCTGATATGGATCGGCATCTTCCTTTACCTCCTGAAGATTCACTCCAAGGTCGCAAAGCTTGAGAAGGAGCTAAAAGAGTTAGAAGAAAAGCAGAATGAGAATATTTAACTTTGTCCTTCTGATACTCTGGCTCGCCCTCCTTGGAATCTTCACCTACTTCTATAAATTCCAGTACCTGCCCCTGAAATCGGTCGTTCAGGACCTCAGGGTGGAAAATGAGAATCTTACAAAACAGCTCTCACAAAAGCTGTTTGAATCAAGTAAACTTCCAGTGATGGATACGGTTCAGGTAAAGGAGAAGCTTAAGGTTACGCGAAAGGTTTTCCCTATAACCCGTTTATTTGTTTCGGGTAAAGCAGCTCTAACCCGCGAGGGAATTGGAATTCTAAGGGCTTTTTTAAAATCTAACTCCAATGCCGAAAGGTTTGATATTCTGGTCTATAAAGGGGCAAGGGTGGACAGGGTTCAGAAAAAACGAGCTGTGTTACTTAAGAACTTTTTCGTGAAAAATGGAGTAAAGCCGGAGGCCATCCGAACCTTTACCACCAACAAGGTTGCCAACAAGGTCGTAATTACCATCTATTCCCGTTAGCCGGCATGCGAATCCTCATTCTTTCCGACCTCTCGTCATACCATACATACCTTTTTGCTGAGACTTTGAGCGAGCAGGGACACGAAGTCCACGTGGCATCCCTTGAAGAGCCCATTATGAAAACCAGCGGGTTTGTTATCCACAGAGTTAGACCTCTAACAGAGAAAAGAAATTTTAAGCGCTACATTCCTGCAATACCCCAATTTTTAAGAATTTATCGTTCAATCAGGCCCGATGTTGTAAGTGCCCATTTTATCCCAAATTATGGTCTAATAGCCCGCTTTTTGCCCGGTAAAAAAGTGCTCTCTGTGTGGGGGAGTGACCTGCTCGTTGTGCCCCGAAAGAGCCCATTACACCGAAGGGCTACTGGATGGATCGTTAGAGGGTTTAACAGGGTGCACGTTGATGCAAATTTTATGAAATCAATACTGGTGGAGGATTACAGAGTTGAACCTGATAAAATTCGAGTGTTTCCATTTGGCCTCAAAAAGGAAGATAGGGAACTCGAGATACCCGAGAAAAAGGGGTTGATTTTTGTCACACACAGAAGGCTTGATAGGGATATGGACCCCATGACCATTGTCAGGGCTTTTAAGGAACTCAGGAAGAGCCACAGTGCAAAACTCATTATGATGAGCAGCGGGGCTCTGGCAGGTGAAATTAAAAATTTTATCGAGAGGGAGAAAATCGATGGCATAGAGCTTACGGGCAGGGTTTCACGTGAAACAATTATCACAAATTTGCTCGAGAGCAGGTTTTACGTCTCGGCTTCACTCACGGATTCCACCTCTGTCTCGCTGCTTGAGGCCATGGCCGCTGGGTGCTTTCCCATTGTGACAGATATACCGGGCAACAGAGAGTGGATCAAGCACGGGAGAAACGGTCTTTTGTTTAAACCTCATGACGCTAAGTCCCTGAGCAAGGCTATGCTTGAGGCGATTGAGAACCCACAGATGGTTGAGGCAGGAGTAAAGTTTAATAAACGTCTCGTGATGGAGAGGGCAAATTTCGAGGAGAACCTGAGAAGTTTTTTCGAAGATTTATGAAAAAAGTGCTCATGATCTTATACTATTTCCCACCCATTGGGCTTGCCGGGTCTGTCAGGGTGGTGAAATTCATCAAATATCTGCGTTTTTACGGCTGGGATTCAGTGGTGCTTACCTCGCGAGGTGTGAAGCACACCTTTGAAGATCAGGGGCTTGCAGATGATTTACCGAAAAATTTGAAAGTCTTCAGAGCTCTTTCCATTGAGCACGACAGTATTTTACCCCTTCTGGGCCTCCATCGCTCCACGGTGGTTTCAAACGAAGAGGGCAGGAGAAAGCTCGCGAGATTGGAGAACTTCTTCATGATACCAGATTCCAAGGCCCTCTGGTTTTATCCTGCCGTTTTAAAGGCTATAAAAATAGTGAAAAATGAGGGGATAGATGTCATTTTTTCCACATCTCCACCCCTAACAGCCCATATGATTGCGATCGCTGCCGGACGGCTCACCGGAAAGCCTGTGGTGCTCGACTATCGTGACGCATGGTATGAAAATCCTTTCGGTATTTTCCCTACCACCATTCACCAGAAATTGCTAAAGGGACTCGAAAAACTTCTTGTCACCAGAGCCGATTTTATCATAGGTGTAAATCGTGCAATTGTTGATGGTAGACGGGCGATTGGGGCAAAGAGGAGCGCAGTGATTCCCCACGGTTTTGACCCTGAGGAGTTTCCTGGCGTAAAAGATTTTCCTGTTTCTGATAAACTGATTTTTGCCTATGCAGGAAGTATTACCTATATAACCAACCCCGAGCCTTTGTTTGAGGCCTTTAGCACCCTTGCTAAGGAGAATTCATCATTGAAAATAGAGGTGAGGGTTTATAGTAATCCCCCGGAAGTCTATCGAAAGAAGTTCAAAGCCCCCTTATTCAGGTGGGAAGGGTTTGTTCCGAGAAAAGAAATTCCAGAGAGGCTCGCTTCTGCGCATGTATTACCTGCGACCATTGACAAAAGAGCCCGATATCCCTACATTTCTACCTCAAAAATCTACGATTACATAGGTGCAGGAAGGCCGATCTTGGGGGTTGTACCCCGAGGAACAGATGCCTGGAGAGAGATTGAAGGGCTTGGCAATTCATTTTTGGTTGAGCCTGACGAACCACGAGAGATTGTAAAGAAGATTTTAGAGATTTACAGGCTCTGGAAATCCGGAGGATTAAAATTGCTCAAAGAGGAAAAAAGAAAACTGTTTGACAGAAAAAGGATTACAGCGCAACTTGCAGAAATCTTAAACGAGGTGATAGGATGAAGGTCATAGTGATTGGGGCTGGGCTTGCTGGTTCTGAAGCGGCATATCAACTGGCAAAAAGAGGTGTAGAGGTTGAGCTCTACGAGATGCGGCCCATAAAGTTTACACCTGCTCACAAAACCGACCGGTTTGCCGAGCTTGTTTGCAGTAATTCCCTGAAATCAAAGGATATTTACAATGCTCATGGACTTCTGAAGGCTGAGCTCAAGAGGCTTGATTCTCTGATAATGAAAGCCGCAGAGTACGCGGAGCTTCCCGGTGGTAAGGCCCTTGTGGTGGACCGCGAAAAATTTTCAGATTTTATCACTGAAACCCTGAAAAAGTTCCCCAATGTGAAGGTAATCCACGAGGAAATTACGAAGATTCCGGAAGATGAAATAGTTATTGTGGCCACAGGCCCACTCACGTCAGAGGCTCTTGCAGAGAATTTGAGAA
This sequence comes from Caldifarciminota bacterium, assembly GCA_015489415.1. Lineage (GTDB taxonomy): Bacteria > Hydrothermota > Hydrothermia > B15-G9 > WFZT01 > WFZT01. Next base: position 15,321 of record WFZT01000039.1, read on the forward strand.
ATCTACTGGGACTTGAATATCTTTCGTTTTTTGATGCCCTTTCTCCCATTGTTGATGCGGAGAGTCTTGATTATTCAAAACTTTATTTCAAAGATCGGCACGGATGGGATGATTCTTCGTATTTAAATGCCCCGATGAATGAGGAGGAGTACTACAGGTTTTATGAGGCCCTGATCAACGCAGAGGTTTTCATGGGCCATGATTTCGAGGAGAAGGAAAAGGCCCGCTATTTTGAGGGTTGTCTGCCCATTGAGGAGATGGCAAGGCGCGGGCCTGAGACGCTGAGGTATGGACCTTTGAGGGCCTCAGGACTGCCAGACCCCAAAACCGGAAAGGAGCCCTTTGCTGTGGTTCAGCTCAGGCCTGAGAATCTCGAGCGCACAGCTTATTCCCTTGTGGGATTCCAGACACAGCTGAAGATTCCTGAGCAGAGAAGGGTTTTCAGGATGATTCCCGGGCTTGAGAATGCCCGATTTTTAAGGTACGGAGCAGTTCACAGAAACACTTTCATAAAGGCACCAGCCGTGATGGAGCCCACTTTGCAGGTGAGGAAGAAGCCCAATATCTTTATTGCCGGTCAGATTGTTGGCACCGAGGGATATGTGGAGGCCGCAATGGGAGGACTTGTTGCAGGTATAAACGCGTATCTCCTTGCCACAGGCAGAGAGCCTTTAGTTTTTCCAGTGCACACAATGATTGGTGCGCTCCTCGACTATATAGCTCATTCAGACCCCAAACATTTCCAGCCTATGAACGCTAACATCGGGCTATTCAAAGATATTCCACCTCATGTCAGAAAAAAGCACCGAAGGGAGTTTATTGTCAGGAGGGCACGGGAGACGCTGGAAGAATGGATAAAACGCTCGAAGATTTTCTAAACTATCTCATTTCTGTTAAAAACCTTTCCCGGAATACGGTTGAGGCTTACAGAAGGGACATTGAGTCCCTTTTTGAATACATGGAGGACAGGTATTCTGAGCGGGACCCCACAAAATTTACAAGGGTTCAGCTTAAGAATTATTTTCGCGACCTATTCTCGCACGGTTATTCGCGTAGAAGTGTCAGGAGAAAGCATTCTGCCACAAGAAGATTTTACAGATTTTTGCAGATCAACGGGCTTGTTAAGTCCAACCCGGTAACGAAAATCCTCAATATCAAGCTCGATAAACCTCTCCCGGATGTTTTAAGTGAAGAAAAGCTCAACAGCATGCTTGAGGGCTGGAAGCCCGATAGTGTGTTTGATATCAGAAACAGAGCGATTATTGAGCTACTTTACTCCACCGGGATTCGAGTCTCTGAGCTTGTGGGGATTTCCATGGGTGATGTGGATTTCAAAAGAAGGGAAATCCGGGTGCTTGGCAAGGGCAACAAGGAAAGGATTGTGCCAGTGGGTGCTCCAGCTTATGAGGCATTGTTGCAGTATTTACAGGTGAGGGAGAAGCTGAATCCGCGCTCTGATGCCCTATTTGTGAGTAAAAGCGGAA
>WFZT01000040.1 GCA_015489415.1 Caldifarciminota bacterium
ATCACCCTGCCATCGGGCTTAATGCACCTTGCAGCGAGCACCCGTGCTTTCATCATATCTTCATCGACATAAATCCTGACATTTGCCCAGCTCCGTGCCTCATCCTTCAGAATCAGGCCCTGGAAGTGGTATCGGTTGTACCGAGTTGAATCCATCTCCAGAACGTAAAATCCCTGATCAAGTAGAACAATTCCGCTGGCATCTGGATAGAGTTTCCGCGCTCTTTTGGCCTTTGAAAGGACACTGTCCACATTTTCCAGCTTGTATCGAACTGGCAGATAAGCGCTCGGACCACCTGAAAAGATGACCTTTTTCACATCCAACTTGCTCACTACCGTGTCATCGAGGACGTAAAATCCATTTTTCAACTCAAGCTTGTGAGTTTTGATAACTCTACCATCGAATAGCTCTACCTTGTGTGCTGTTAGTTGAGAAAAAACAAGTAGAGTTACGATAAGGAACTTCCTCATAATCCAATGACCTCCGGGAAAGTTTTTGAAATTATACATCAGATTATACAAAGTTGCCCGCTGGATTTTTGTGGGAGTATAGGATTTTATATCTTTTTCAATTTAAACATAGATTCCTCGAAAATATCTCCTCCCCCGCATAATTTTTTGCGGGGAGAGGATCAAGGAGAGGGGCCACATCTCAAATTTTTCTCAATAAGTTATCTCTTTTCATCTTCCAGTTGTGGGTTGGGGTGGAATGGGAAATTTAGAAAACTGTAGTTTGCACACGTCCTGGTTGCAGTCTTAAACTTTGGCTTATAAGCCCGAAATCAGCTTGCAATTATCATCTTCTCTGGAATATCATAAGAAATATGGGCATCCCTAAAAAACCTGAACCCGCCAAATTGATTGCTGGACTTATTGCCGTACCAGATTTTTTGAATGATGTACTTGCAGAATTGGAGAAAGCCTTTGGTCCCATCACATTAAAAAGCGAAGTGATCCCATTTAATAAAACTAACTATTACGAGCCCGAGATGGGTAAAGGACTCGTACGAGTATGGGTCGCATTCGATAAGCTCATTGAGCAGGACGAAATCGTCGAAATAAAACTCCATACCAATGAAATTGAAAGGAAATGGATAATAGAAGGCAAGCGCAAGGTTAATATTGACCCCGGATATATTACCGAGTCAAAGCTTGTTCTTGCTACCACGAAAAACTATTCCCACAGAATTTATTTAAGGGATGGCATATACGCTGAAGTTACGCTCATTTATCACAAAAAGCAGGGATTTGAGCCACTTCAATGGACATACCCTGATTACAGAGAAAAAACTGCCCTCGAATTTTTTAACCGTGTCCGCGAAGAGTACAGGGAGGACCTTAAAAGGTTGAGGGCACGCCAAATTGGACTATCAGGAGGTGAATGATGCTAAAATCTTTTAAAGACGTAATTGAAATTGCAAAGGAAAAGGGAACCAAAAGACTTGCCGTTGGTGCTCCCCACGCACTCCCCATGATCCAGGGACTTGAGCTCGCAATGAAGGAAGGGCTCATAAGGCCCATTCTGATCGGGGATACAAAAAAGATCAAGGAGCTAATTGAGCAGACCAATTTCAGCGAGAAGGATTTTGACATCCTTGAGGCAAAAGACGAATATGAGGCTACATTTAAGGCCGTGGAGCTCGTGAGAGAGGGAAAGGCTGACCTGATTCTCAAAGGTAAAATCGGCACACCGGATTTCCTGAGAATCATTCTGCATAAAGAGAAGGGACTCAGAACCGGCCGTATTCTTTCTCACATTGCTCTTCATGAGGTGCCGGGTAAATACCACAAGCTCATCTTCCTAACCGATGCCGGGATGAATATACGGCCTGACCTTGAGATGAAGATCAAGATTCTGGAGAACTGCCTGGAAGTTACGAGAAAACTTGGCTATGATCGACCAAAAGTGGCAATTCTTGCCTCAATTGAGACGATACATCCTGATATGCCAGAAACCCTCGATGCAGCGGCAATTTCGAAGCTTGCAGATAGAAGATATTTCGGGAATGTGGCTGTGGACGGTCCCCTGGGCTTTGACCTTGCTGTTTCAAAGGAATCCGGTGAAATCAAGGGTGTTACAGGAGAGGTCATTGGAGATGCGGATATCATGCTTGTCCCGGACGTTGCCACAGGAAATATTATGTCCAAAACAATGATATACTTTGCCGATGCCCTCGTGGGGGGAGTTGTGGTCGGGGCAAAGGTCCCTGTGGTACTTTTAAGCCGCTCCGACACCCCTCAGATGAAATTGGCTTCCATTTCCTTTGCCATTGCAATGAGCTGATGTATGCAGTCATCTTTATAGCAGAAATTAAAGAAATTGACGATGAATACCGGGAGTACGTGGAAAAATTGAGGGAGCTTGGCAAAAAGCAGGGCTGCAGAGACATATACTATGTCAGTGATGGCCAACCGAAATCACAGTTTCCCTGTGGGACAGCAGGGAAGATATCGAGAAGTGGCTCAAAAATCCCGTGCACAGAGAAGCACAATCAAAATCGCACAAATGGTATAAAAGCTTTAAAGTGCTGATTTCAGAGGTAAAGGAGGGATTATAGGACTAAGCGGAATTTTTTATACAACTGTTATCAGGAAGTGGAAAAGCAATTTTTCTTTAGTTACATTACTTGGTTTTTCTTTTTTCAGCAGTTAGGAAGGAGTTCTTTGCTCAATGCCCTGCAAGAAGAAATTGAAACCTTTAACAGAAAGTTGAAAATTTCCCCTCCTTCCCCGGGGAAGGAGGGGTCAGGGAAGAATGGGGCAAGAATAACACTCTTTAGAATAGAAAAGGGGCCGATATTCCTAAACATGTTGAATACTTTTGCTCAATAATTTTTTCCATTCCACCCCAACCCTCCCTTCCAAAGGAAGGGAGGGAGTTTTGTTACCGTCGGAAAATCCTGAATTTCTTTAGTTTTTAACCCTACCTTTATCCACACTTTATTCACTTCGCCAAAAGAATAAAAAGGGTCATTTTCGAACAGGCTCTACCAATACAAAAATTCGTCCCCAAACCCTTACAATTTTCATGTCAATACATTTCTGAGAGGTGTATGCCATGAAAGGAGCTATATATCAATTCAAACCAGAGCTTGGGGAGGTGGAAAGGAACATAGCAAAAATGGCAGAAGCCATAAAGGGGATTGATGCAGATTTCGTGGTTCTACCGGAGCTTGCCACATCCGGGTACTTTTTCCTCTCCATGGATGAGGTAAAACCCTTCTCCCTTGAGCCAGAGGACGAGAAACTTGCACCTCTCTATGAAATTTCTGCCAGTAAAGATATGATGATAGTGCTCGGATACGCAGAAAAAAGTGGCAATGTTGTCTATAACTCTGCCCTTGCCATTTTGCCCGATGGAAAAAATTTTACATACAGGAAAACACACCTCTTTTACAAAGAAAAGGATGCTTTCAAGCCCGGTGACACGGGCTTCTTCGTGTTTGAATTCAGGGGAGTTAAATTTGGAATGATGATCTGCTACGACTGGTTTTATCCTGAATCGGCTCGAATCCTTGCAAAAAATGGGGCTCAGGTGCTACTCCACGTATCAAATCTCGTACTCCCGGGCCTGGGGCAAAAGGGAATGGTTGTTCGCTCCATTGAAAATAGTGTGTTCTCCTTCACTGCTAATAGAATAGGGGTTGAGGAGAAAGCGGGCATTTCACTGAGATTCACCGGTATGAGTCAGATAGTCAATCCGCGTGGAGAGATTCTCTCTAAGGCTTCTGAGGATGATGAGGAAGTCATTGTTGCCGAATTTGACCCTTCAGAGGCCCTTGATAAGCAGATCACTGAGCTGAATCATGTATTCAAAGACCGCAGACCTGAGTTCTATGCGGACCTCTGCGATTAGCCTGATACTGATAATCTCCTTTATCTGGGGCATATTTCCAAGAAGAGACCCTTGGTTTGCCCGGGATAAGAGTCTCCACTTCTCTGTGTCATTCACCATCTATAATTTTGCGTATATCCATACGGGCTCCCGCGATAAATCGCTCTCCATCACAATAGGTATCGGAGTCCTGAAAGAGCTCATTGACCTTACCATTAGAAAGACCGGATTTAGCTATAAGGATTTACTTTACGATATCTTGGGTGCCGGACTTGCGTATAAAACATGATTGGGACTATGTTGGGAAAACACCAAATTGATAGATTTTTAAAAGGGAATCCCCCCACCTCACTCCTCCCCCCACGCACGAAGTGCGTGGGGGGAGGATGGGAAGGGGGCAACATCCTCGGGAAAACTCAGCATCTGGTAAGCGCGCTAAAAAAACATCTGAGCGAGTTCGAAAAATCTCAATTTATCATCTCGACTATAACTTTTTATACAAATCAACCACACAGTGAACAAAAAATGGATAAACACAAAATTCTGTTGACCACCCATTCCACCCCGACCCTTCCTTCCCAAAGGGAAGGGAGGGAGTTTCGTTCTCGCTTAAACCAGCAAAGTCTAAACTTTTGTCGGGAAACTAAGAAATTTCCCCCTCCTTCCCTCAGGGAAGGAGGGGTTAGGGGAGAATGGGGAAGGGAGCGACATCCTCAGAAAACTCAGCATCTGGTTAGCGTGCTCAAAAACCATCCTGACTCTCAGGGCATGGAAAAACCTGAGTCAGCAATATCTTTGATCAAATGATCGGGACCATTGTAAATACAATAACCGTTCTCATTGGTAGTACCCTTGGCACCATCATTGGTGACAGGCTCCCCGAGCGCATCCACACAAAAGTGATGGAAGGAATTGGACTTGTAACCATCCTCATCGGCATCAAAATGTCTCTCGAAGTAAAATACATCCTCGTTGTCATAGGAGCAATAACCACAGGAGCTGCCATTGGAGAGGCAATCGGGATCGAAGCATACCTTGAGATGTTTGCAGACA
>WFZT01000041.1 GCA_015489415.1 Caldifarciminota bacterium
AGCACGTGATTTTACCCTGAGTTTACGGAGGCTCTTTTTACTTGAGAAATTCATCAATGTGGGGTATCAAGGAGGTAGCTCTGTTGTGGAAGACGTGATTTTCTCCCTTGATAACGACGAATTTCCGGCCTTCCAGACGTTGCTGATAAAACTCGCGAGCTGCATCTATGCTCACTGTATCGTCTTTATCACCAATGATAATCAGCACAGGGATGTCAATTTCTTTACCGAGTTCGAGTAAATTGTACCTTTCCCGGTCTTCGAAATAATCCCTGTTCAATTTCCATTTCCTGCCTTTGATATCCTCAAATTCCACGTAACCTTTTTCTTTGATGCTTGCCCAAGCGATCTTCAGAAATTTATCTGTTGCAGGTTTTATAGCAGGGGCAATGAGGACCAGTTTATCAAAGTTTTTGTATTTTGAGTAGGCAATGATTGAGACAGCTCCCCCCATGCTGAAGCCAATGACCGCTAATGGGCCATTATGAATGCCTCTAAGAAAATTAATGGCGGAATTGAGGTCATCCGCGAACTGAGTCCATGTACCTTCTTCAAATTTCCCTTCGCTCTCACCATTCCCTGAGAAATCGAACCTGAGGACCGTGAAGCTTTTTGATTCAAGGTGTGATGCAAGCTCTGGGATGAAATTGGCATCTTTGTGACCTGTGAATCCGTGAGCAATAACGACCCCCATCTTGCAAGGATTTTCGGGTTTATGCAAAATCCCGGCAAGCACCAGACCTTTTGAATTTTTAAAACTCACTTTTTGAATCATAGGGATATTTTAAAGCGGGAGGTTTGACCTGGTAATATAGGAGACTTACTGTTAACTATTTCTGCCGCTGCCATCTCCATCGACAAGTTCTAATCTTGATGGCGATAAATTGCCCATTTCACCCTAGCCCTCCCTTCCCAACGGGAAGGGAGGGAGCTCTATTTTTGTTCGAGCCAGCGAAACATGGCGAAATCTTTACCAGAAGGTCAAGAATTTCCTCTCCTTTCCCCGGGAAGGAGAGGTTAGGGGAGAATGGGGAAGAACGAAAATCATGCAAATACGTCTTGCCTAAATTCTTTTGTAAACTTTTCACAACAAGGGATGCAATCAATCGAAAATTTATAAGGCCAATGATTAATAGGTATTTGAGTCAAGAAGTGATAGAGCGTGTTCGAAAAATTTCAAAACCTCAGAATTTTAATGAAAAATTTGCCCCCCACCTTATTCCTCCCCCACGCACATTGTGCATGGGGGGAGGATAAGAGGGGGGGAATTTTCTAACGAGCTCAGAAGTGATAAAACCTTTTAGCGGCCTCTCAGGCTAAATTTTTCATCAATTCATACGCGGTGAGGGCGGTGTTGACGTGGATTTTTACTGTATCCTGTAGGTTAGAGGCGTATCCTCCACCAAGAGTTATCGCAACTGGAATACCCCTTTTGTGAGCTTCTCCAAGAACTATTTCGTCCCTTTTCTTCAATCCTTCGATAGAAAGCATCAGGTCGCCCAAGATGTCCTTTTTGTACGGGTCAGCTCCAGCCTGGTAAACCACAAATTCTGGCTTAAAATCGTCATAGATTTTTGGAACTGCTTCCCAGAGTCTCCTCAAATACTCCTCATCCCCGGTCAGGGCCGGAAGGCCTATATCCCAGTCGCTTTTCTCTTTGGGCCAGGGATATATTGGGTCCTCGTGGATGGAAAATGTAAAAACGTCCGGGTCATTTCTAAAAATGTGTGCAGTGCCATTGCCCTGATGCAGATCACAGTCAATTACGGCTGCCCTTTTGATTTTTTCCTCAAGTTTCAATTTCTTTATGGCAAAAGCAATGTCGTTGACATAGCAAAATCCTTCAGCGTGGTCTTCGTATGCATGATGGAATCCTCCGCCGATGTGGTACCCAAATCCGTCCTCAAGTGCGACGTAGGACGCCTGAAGGGTTCCTCCGGCCATAAGGATAAATCCTTCAACGATCGATTTATTTAAAGGCATTTCACTCCTCAGAGTCCTGAAAGTGCGTCTCAAATTTACAAAATCGTCGATGTATTCTCTCTCGTGGACTATTTCGAGGTCTTGAGGTGAAATCTCAATGGGCGGCAGCACTTCGTCAACCACCCCTAATTTCTCAAGTTCTTCCAAGATTAATTTGTACTTGGTGTTGGGGAATACATGCCCCTCTAAATCCATGGTGACGTACTTTTCTGAATACACGACCCTCATCTCATTCCTCCAGAAGAGACTTTAGATAGGCCTTTATCAAGACCTTGTAATCCTCAGGAATGCTTTTATCTCTGTCAATATCAAAGAGAAGAGTCTTAATCCTTTTCCTCAAAACCTCTTCTTTAACTTCACCAGGAGAGGTAGTTTTGTATGATTTGCCAGTTTTAGATTCGCGTCTCCTTGCAAACTCCTGCTTGTGTATTGATCTCTGAGCCTCTAAAAGCCGGACAAGAAGCCTTTTTTGCTTGCGGTAGATTTTCTCGTTGTATTTGCCCTGTTTCAGAGCTTTTTCCACTTCACTTATCTCTTTTGAAATCTCCTGAAGCATCCTGGCAAGATTCTGTGAGCCCTGAGAGAGTTTCATGGCCTGGTTAACGAGCTGCTGGATTGCCGCCTGCTGGGCAGCCATTGAGAGTAGCTGGCTCATGGCAGGGTTTGGCATGGACATCATGCTTTTCCCCTGCTGATTTAATGATGCCTGTTTGCGGGCGGCCTCGGAGAGTTTTTTCATCGCCTCCTCGAAATATGTGGAGCTCCCTTTCCCCTGCTGAAGGTTTTTCTCTGCTCCATAAAGCTCGAGTATAGCGAGGTTAACGTAAGCAAGGGCCTTTGATAGCTCACTGGGTGATGGAGTTCTGAAGAGTTCAAAGGATGTCTTAATCCCTTTCATGGTCTCCATGGCTCCATAGGTGAGACCGAGGGCCTTGGGTGATAAAGCCATTGTATTTTTGAATATTTCAAGCATACCCTTGAAACTCTGCTGGGTGGCGCTTAGCGCCGCTTCCTCGTCCTGAGCAAGGTTAAAATAGCTCGTTTTAACATTTCTTTTGAGTTCCGGTACGGATTTATTCACCTTTACCTGCAGTGATGAGGAGAAGATCAAGCCCTGTCGGACCTTTCGGATTTTTTTGACAAGCTCCTTCTTTCGGCG
>WFZT01000042.1 GCA_015489415.1 Caldifarciminota bacterium
GGAGGAGGCGATAGAGTTGTACAATGAGGAGAGGCCGCATCAGTCGTTGGGGTATGCGACGCCGAGTGAGGTGTACAGTGGGGAGGTAGAGATAGAGGGATTTGAGGTGAAGAGAGGAGGTAGGCCATGCTGAGGGGAGTCCCCCTTTTAAATGTCAACACATTTCAGGACTTGACAGTTTGAGTTTGTTTGAAAATCCCCCCTCCTATCCTCCCCCCACGCACTTTGTGCGTGGGGGGAGGAAAATTTTTGTCTCTGCATATTTGTAGTAGAAAGCCTTACCAGGCTCATAGGTGATGACAAATCAACAAATCTCCCTCTCCCACGAAGTGGGAGAGGGATGGGGTGAGGGGTTTCATCTTGATTTTATAGATTTTAAGCGGAAGGCCCCCTCCCTTTAATTCCCTCCCCCACGCAAAGCGTGGGGGAGGGAGGTTTTCTTGGAATTGTGTGGAGAGGTATGGTGAGGGGTTACATTGAAAATTTTATCAATTTCTGAAATTCACCATTCTCCCCTGACCCCTCCTTCCCCGGGGAAGGAGGGAAAATTCACCGACTGGTCTGCGATAATCAATGGGATTATGAGAACCTTTAAAAAGCTGCAACTTACAATTTAGGATTTTTTTGAACAGGCTCATGTAAAGTTGACCATCTTTTTATAGGTTGTTATAATTAGCAAATGATTTCAAGGCGATTTTTCCTTGTCTTAGTATCCACTCTATTACTATCGTCCTGTATAAAGTCGCCTCTTATAGACAGAACCTTCTACAACTATTTCCCCTATGAGGTTGGCAAAACCTGGACATACCTTATGAACGATTCGGATACCGTGCAGATTTCTATTGTCGGAGATACTCTCCTTGGAACAGATACAGTCCTGATTTTCGAAAATTATGACGGCACAAGAAGTTACATATTTTCTACCTCTTCAGCGTACTACACCATCGAGGATACCGCTGTCGTGGGACCAAATGGTGAAGAAGTCAGACTCGAAGACCAGATTTTTATTCTTCAGATGGAAAAACCCCTGGTTTCTGGAAGTAGCTGGGATGATTACTATTACAACTTTGAGACTGTGGGTGAAGATACTTTCTGGATAAGACATTCAAGAATAGGGGATGTTACGGGATTAACAACCATCACGACACCAGGCGGGACATTTGAAAATACCTACCATGTTCGCTTAATAGAGAGAAAAACCATTGGTGGCCCCAACGGTGTGGGAATAATCAGCTCCATCAGGAATCTTTACTTTGCACCTGATATTGGGCCAGTCAAGGAACTGACGACCATCAATATCCACGACTCTACAGAGGATTCTGTTACAGACACAACATATACCGTTAAATTAGAACTGTTACGCTGATTTATGTGTGGATGTCTATTAAATAAAACAACCCATCCTTATTCGACCCCGGGGAGTTCTTATTTGAATGGTAACAGCCGGGAGGGTGCCCAAAAGGAGGTGTTGCCTTATGAAGTTTGATACAAAAGCTGTGCAAGGGCATCGCCGTGAGTTTGACCCTTTAACCGGCGCACACAGGATTCCCATTTATCAAACAACTACATATGTTTTCAAAGATACAAAGCATGCGGAAAGAATCTTTAACGGTGAAGAACATGGCTTCATATATTCAAGGCGTTCCAATCCTACTGTGGAGTATCTCGAGGAAAAGGTGGCTTTTTTAGAAAAGGGTGAAACTGGTCTTGCAACTGCCTCAGGGATGGCTGCAATCAACACGCTTTTCACCAGATTTTTAAAGACTGGCGACAGGATAGTTGCTTCATCTACCTTATATGGTGGTACTTACGGACTCCTGCAGATGATGAACGAGAGGTATGGTATCAAGCTCACATTTATTCCGGCCAACGAGTTCCATGTTAAACTTGAGGATGCCCTGGACGATGATGTTAAACTTGTATATATCGAAACACCGGCAAATCCCACGCTTGATATCGTTGATATAGAGTCAACGGCAAAGATTACAAAGAAGTATGGAATACCACTTGCAGTAGATAATACCTTTGCCACTCCTGTAGGTCAGAGGCCCATTGAGCTTGGAGCTGACTATGTCATTCATAGCATGACAAAGTATCTTTCCGGACATGGGGATACAATTGCTGGAATGTTGGTTGGACCTGCAGATGTGCTAAAACCTATGAAAAATCTCGAACTTCGTTTTCTCGGAGGAGTTCTATCTCCATTCAATGCATACCTGATTTTGAGGGGAATTAAAACCCTTGGAATCAGGGTGAGAAAACATACAGAAAATGCTATGAAAGTGGCTGAATTTTTGCATGATCACCCAAAAATTGAAAGGGTAATGTATCCGGGACTTCCTGACCATCCGCTTCATGAGGTTGCAAGGAAGCAGATGAATGGAGTTTACTCCGGTGTTTTGAGCTTTATAATCAAAGGAGGTCGTGAGGCAGGGAGGAAATTAATGGAAACGGTTCAGATACCAGCTCTTGCAGTTTCTCTGGGTGATACTGATTCTCTTATTGAGCATCCTGCCTCCATGACACATGCGACATACTCTGAAGAAGATTTGAAAAAAGTTGGCATTCATGAAGGCCTGATAAGGCTTTCAGTGGGACTTGAAGACCCGGATGATTTAATAGAGGACCTGGATAGGGCTCTTTCACAAATTTGAGAATTACAATCTTTCTGGGAGGTTAAAAGCATGGATCCTGACATGCGTCTTGACACAAAAGTAGTGCATGGACCAAGGCATGAGCATGACCCCCATACAGGGTCACATCGAATCCCCATTTATCAGACCTCTTCTTTCGTTTTTAAGAGTGCTGATCATGGGGCACGCATCTTCAGGGGAGAAGAAGAGGGATATGTTTACACCCGCCTTGGAAACCCAACTATTGATTACCTTGAGGATAAGGTGGCATTTCTTGAGGGGGCAGAGGCAGGAGCGGCAACTGCTTCAGGAATGGCAGCAGTTTCAGCCGTTGTCTTTACCCTTTGCAATGCAGGAGATAAGGTGATTGTCTCTGATCCCGTTTATGGCGGCACATTCGCGTTCTTTGAGCTTGCCAAAAAGAAATTCAACATTGAGCCTGTTTATCTGCCCGCCATTAAGTTCCCGGAGCTTTTAGAGGAC
>WFZT01000043.1 GCA_015489415.1 Caldifarciminota bacterium
CTGATGGAATATTCCACATACATCATATGTCCACTCTTATCCAACGTGGCATTAGCCTTTATAAATCCCGCTAACAAAAGCAAAAATAATCCCGTCATTCAATATCTCCCTACCCTGTGACAATGGGGACATACAATAAGTGTTGACCTCATAGGGACCTTCAACCTGGGCACCTTCAGCCTAGGCATTATCTTCAACATTTTCCTTACCCCTCCTGTTCATTATCTTCCCAGGGCAATTCTTCAACATCATTTTCCCAACTCCTTTATCAATTACAGAACATTTTAATTTAAAGGGTAAAGTCCAAAATCTGTCAAGTGTAATTCCAATTTAAATGACAAATTCTACTTCTTAAATCAAGAAGTTCTACCAAAATAATTATATGAACAGCTAATTTTTCCCCAATAGGAACATATCAATCCCTCTCCCTCATTTTCTCTCACCCTCCCTTGTTTTTTCCACCATAACTTTCTCTAATACACTTTCAGCATGTCTCCTGACCCATTCTTCTGAGCTATATATCTTAACATCTGTAAGTATTTTTATGGCCTTCTCCGTTCCTATTTTACCCAAAAGGTTTATAGCTTCAAATTGTAAATTATCCCTGAACCTCTTTTTCTCCCTTTCTATTTCCCTTTCGTTCATATTCTCAAGCCCCATGTAACCAGCCCAATCAGCTGTCCATTGTTTTTTACCTTTTCCTTCGGCCAGTTTTTCCAGGACTTTGAGGGAATATATGGTGTCCCCCAGTGCAACAAGTGCATCCGCTACTTTCTCTTGTACGTCGGTGACGGTGTCATTCAAAGCTTCAATGAGTGCAGGAAATGCACTTTTATCGTGGTTGTATTTTTCAATCCATTTAATCACTTGAGCTGCTTCTGCCCTGTTAATTCCCCGAGGATTATATTTGAGCACTTTGATTAGCAAAGGAATTGCTCTTAAATCACGAGCATCTTCAAAATCCCTAAACACTCTTTCTATAATATGCTTATTCCTATAATTCTTCTCCAACCACTTTAAATTACCAAGTAACTCAAGAGCGTACGTTTCCCTAAACCACTCCACCCTCTGACGTTCATACTCCCTTATCTGTTCGGGGGTCCATGGACCCGGTCCAAAATCTTTTAGCTTTACTTTCTTCGGCGGAGCCACCTTTTTGTAAATTTGAGCAGTATAGTCCCATACCCTCCCTAAAGGCATTTCCTTTAGTAACTCCCACAAAAATCCAGCTATTTCTTTACCCCTGATCTCGTATAACAATCTTATTGCATTCATCTGTACATTATCCCTTGCTTCTCTTATCAATTCCCCCTCTGGTTTAGGTTTCGTACGAGAAGGTATAGGGGGTATGGAAACTGCCCAGTGCTCTTTTCCCTCACCACTCGCAATTTTCTCAATCATCTCCAACGGCACTTTTTCACCCATACGATGAAGTTGCCATAAAATGTTCATTCTAATATCCATTAAACTATCGTTAAGAGCCCTTTTCAAAATCAAAGGAATTTTCTTGTTGTGAGTTTTTCTCCATATTTCAAAGAGTTGGAAAGATGCGTACTTTCTGTTGAGTGGTAGTTTTGCATGGAGGAGTATTTCTTCCAGAATAGCCAGGACTTGATCCTGTGTCCCACGATTCAGAACTATAATGACATAGGGCTTTAATTTTTCGTTAGTATTTAACTTCGCATTAATCGAATCAATTGCCTCTCTGAGGGATATATTCGAATATTCGGTATGGGAAGTTTTTTCTCCCACAACTCCTACATGAGCGAATAGGATTAAAATTACCGCAATTTTCCATCCCATGCCGCTTTTAATATACTATCTGTTCACATAAAGTTCAAGATAAATGAATGTGCAATTATCCTTATTCTACCGTGTTTAAAAAGTAAAATTGCTTTGGAATGAGGTTCTGTCATTTCAGTGGATTTTGAGAACACGCAAGTCGTGGAAAAATCAAAACAGTTTGTATGAGAAGGTTCTCGAGTTTGTTGTTACACTAAGTACGACGATGTTGACTTAGAAACATGATGGACGCTGTAAGTTCGTTTTCTCAGACTTAAAGGACAATTCCCTCCGTAAGCCTGTTTGCATTTATCTTTTAATGATGACACTGGATGGTTGTGGGGAAATTCTATATAGTTTTATATCATGAGAAAAATCCTTGGGCTAATCGGACTAATAATCATTTTTACCTCAGCCTGCAAAGGTGGGAAGGTAGAGCAACATGTTCCAATTCCCGAAAAGGAGAGTATTTATAATGTTCAGATTCTCCAGAGTAAACTCGGAAAGAAGCTCTGGAAGTTAAAGGCGAAGAGTATCATGGAAAATGGAGATACCCTTACATTTTATAAGCTTTATCTGCAATTTTTCTCTCCTGATGGTGGAGTTTCATCGGAATTGACGGCAGATTCCGGTAAACTTTACAAAAAGACAGAGGATATGGAAGCATTCGGTAACGTAAAAGTTTTATTTTTTAAAGATTCCACGAAGGTGTACACCTCATACATAAGGTACGATTCCAAGAAGAGGTTGATTTCAGGCAACAAAAGGGTAAAAATAGTTACTCCAAAAGGTGTGATTATGGGAACAGGTTTCGTGAGTGACCCGGAGATGAACCACATAAAAATCTCTGGCAAGGTGAAAGGATATGGAAAAGGTTGATGATTACAGTGATCTTATAGAGAAAATAGCGAAGAAAGTCGTTGACTGGCGTCTCACGGCCCCTGCAATAGTGGTTTTAGAGAGTTCAAAGCCCATTTCTTTTGTAGCAAGCCAGGTGCTCGTATTTTTTGATCCCATTGTTAAAAGTTTTTTCAATATAAGGGATTACGAGAGATTTTACACAATGATTGAAGACAGGGAAAATCTCGAACGTTTGATTGTTGCCATTGAAGAGGAAGAGAACCGCCGCCAACAGAAAAAGAAGGAAGAAAAGAAATAGCATTTTATTGTGCCTCTCAGAGTTTGCCAGTACTAAATTTTGTTTTGGAAGGTCGCCCAATTCTTAGAGGCCAAATTTATCTTCAACTCCAGACGCGCGAGAAGATACTGGTTTTTTTGAGCTTTGTAATATCAAAAGAACGAATCGCCAAAAATGAGATAACAATAAAACGTTTTTACCAATGCCTTTTTGGCCTTTGAGATTTTACGGAAAAGAAACTGATATTTTTGAGTAGATTATTCTTGAGGAAGATTGTGGTGTCCAACTTAGAAGCTTGGAAAAATTTGATATGTAGCCCCTCACCTCGGTCCTCTCCCCGCAGGCATTGATGCGGGGAGGGGAAGTTGATTTTGGGGATGAATTTTTGGGAGTTTTAAGGGTCTCCATCCTGGTTTAGTTACTAAACCAACTGTAGAGTATCAAGAAATTTCATAACTTTGGAACTATATCGGAGATTCTTGGACAAATCAAATTCCAGAAGATTAGATTGAGAGCCTGAATAAGCCCTTCCCCACAAGCGAAGCTTGTGGGGAAGGGCTGCAGTACATGGCTTTCCGCTTAAAATCACGAAAAATATAGGGATTTGGTGGATTTTTATACATATCTAATGTCTGATCTCTGTGGCGCTTTTGATTATGCACTCGTGCCTGGTTCAATTGAAATTTTTCTATCGCAGAAGGGAAGCACTTTTTCGTCATGTGTTGTAATAATAACAGTTTTACCTCTTAAAATCTTTCTTAGATTCTCTAAAATTTTAAGTGCGTTTTCCCTATCAACAAATGCTGTGGGCTCATCCATCATGATAATCGGCGTATCCCTCAATATGCCGCGTAATAGTGCAAGACGCTTCTTTTCCCCACCTGATAGTCCGGAATTTTTAAGAAGTACTTTCCTGTCCTTTGATATTTTTCTCAGCAGCTTGCTCATGCCCAATTCATCTGCTATCCTTTCGATCTCCTCCCATGAAACTTCCCTTCCCAATGTAAGGTTTTCATAGACACTCATATCACCAAAGAATTGCGGCTCCTGCTCAATTATGCTTATCAGGCTCAAAATTTCACCTACACTCATTTCATTTATGTCTCTATCAAAAATAAAAACTCTACCATCTGGCACGGGAAAGTGTTTTAAAAGAATATTCAGAAGCGTACTCTTCCCCATGCCACTTTCTCCCAGAATACATGCCCATTCCCCGTTCTTTATCTCCAGATCGAGATTCCTTATTACAGGTTTCCCCTCTTCATGCTCAAATGTCAGGTCTTTTGTTCTTATAGCGTATTCACCGTCGCGATTACCTGAAGATGTTACCTCATCCACTCTGTACGTTTCTTCCTTGTTTAAAATCTCATAAATTCTTGAAAGGGAGACCTTAGCAGGTTCAATGGAAGTGCTGAACGAGAGGATGTATTGGAGTGGAGCCTTTACATAGTTGACATACATCATGAATGCGATAACAGAGCCTGCTGTAAATTTTCCGTGAAGAACCAAAACCGCACCAAGAACAATAATAAAGAGCTGGACACTAACTGAGACGAGATAATTCAAAAATTTGCTGTAAAGGAAATTGAAAAGGAAAAGTTTCATGTAGCTCTTTACGTAGATGTCATAGAGAGTTTTAAATTTCTCAATGATTTTGCCCACTATTCCGAAGTTCCTCACGATGTAAGTATTGGATATGCTCTCATCTAAAAAGCCGATAACACGCTGATAGTCTTCCTGCCTCTTCCCGGTAAGGGCTGGAGCCCTTTTCTGGTATAAGGACATCATCCCGATATAAATTGGTAACGGAATAATGCTGACAATTGTAAGAAGAGCTGACATTTTTAGCATGAAATACAGGGCACCCAACCCCATCAGTGTCTGAGCGATTAAGTCAAGATATGTATCAATGATAAGCGGGTCTATTTTTTCAACATCGTCGATGATTCTCTGCAAATAAGAACCGGAAGATTGGGAAATCACTTCTTTATAGGGGATAATGTGAAGTTTTCTTAAGATGTCCATTCTTAATCTCTTCTTCACCTCAACCTTTATTCTCTCAAGCCCATACGTGTAAATGTACATGATAAGCATATCCAGAAACCATAAGGCTGCAAATATAGTGACATTGAATTTCAACCCCGGTATATTTTTAGCCTCGGCAAGGTCCACAATCACTTTCAGCAGGTAAGGAAAAACTACATTTATGAACGTTGATACAAGTGCGGAAATTACAACTGCGAAAAGAATGAGTTTGTGCCCGGGCAAAATATATTGTGCATAGAACCTTTTGATCGTTTTGCTACTCATTTCTCCTCCCCTCACGTTTTAAAAACAGAACCCATGAATAAGGTTTATTTTAAACGAAAAGGGAAAAAATTGGAAAGAGATGGGTGAGCCTGTTCGAAAAATCCTCAATTTAGGTTGCACTTTTTAAGATTCTCTATCCCATTAATTATCGCAAACCACTCGGTAAATTTCCCCTCCTTCCTCGGGGAAGGAGGGGGCAGGGGAGAATGGGCTAAGATTAACAATCTTTAAATTTAGAATATCTAATATGGAGCGATATTCCAGAACATACATTGATATCACTGAATTTATCCATTCCACCCCAACCCTCCCTTCCAGAGGAAGGGAGGGAGTTCGCTACTTAGCATGTCTGGAGAAACTTGTTTAATCTCACTTTTCTGGTCAATCTATTCACCTGTAGCTACAAAATAACCAGGGGAACATTTTCGAACAGGCTCAGTGATGGGTCAGCGGTACTTTTCAAGGTCGGGCTTATCCAGAGTTTCTTTTTATCCTGCATCTTTTTATTTATCCTCGTGCAAAAAGTTTTTTCTTTACTGTGGTACAGGATCAATAAAAGAAACGTAATTTTAAATATCAAATGTGATGTACCTCTTAACGTACTGCGTAGGAAAACGTGGAGTTCTTTTGTTAAGTTAAAGTGAATAGAGCAAGTGGACGAGTTTCAGGCCTCAGAACAGTTTACAGCCCATTTCGGCTCTCAATATTCTGTGTATTTCTTTGAGCTGCCACGGACCTTTTCAGCCGGGTACTTTTCCTCGTTCTTCTCGATTTTCCTGAATGCGGCCTCGAAGAGATCAATTCCAAGCTTATCGGCGAGCATTGTCAGGTAGAGGAACACATCTGCCATTTCCTCGGCAATATAGCTCTTTTTCCCATCTGGTAAATTACGGCTTTCTTCCTCTGAAATCCACTGGAAATGTTCAAGGAGTTCTCCGACCTCTACAGCAATGGATATCGCAAGATTTTTTGGTGAATGATACTTTTCCCAGTCTCTCTCTTCGGCAAATTTCCTCAGCTTTTCCTTAAGTTTTTCCCATTTTTCCATAAACTTATTATAAAGCCCTGAAGCTACCGCTGGCTCAGCAAAGTCTCCTGCGAGTTTTCATTTTTAAGATGCTAATTATCGTTTAATCTCGGCTCTGAGCGGGTGTGATGCGGATAAGGGGCGCCGCTTAAAAATTTGGAAGATCAAGATGCAAACCCTCAATACGACCTTTCCCCTCAAAGGCAGTGATGGTTCATAAAGAATTTTTGATGTTACCCCTCTCCTTTCATCCTTTCCACACAAGTAATTATGCTGGGAGAGGATTTTTTCGTTCGAAAATTCGAACACGCTGAGCTTTGTTTAAAAATTGAAGTTAGTGCCTGTATAATTCAGGTCTGAATAATATACAAAGAAGGGGTGTGTCAGGTGATTGAAGTTAGAAATCTGGTGAAAAGATTCAGGCAATTTACAGCTTTGAGGGGTATTACTTTTAGCATCCGAGATGGTGAGTTTGTGGCTGTGCTCGGGGTGAATGGGGCAGGGAAATCAACACTCCTCAAAATTCTATCCGGGATACTCTATCCAGACTCAGGCGAGGTGATGGTCAATAATTTCGTACCCTACAAAAGAAAAAAGGAATTTCTGAAAAATATTGCGCTCGTTAACCCGCAGAAAACAAGGCTCATAATAGACCTTCCTCCTATGGACAATTTCAGGCTCTTTGGCAGTGCCTACGGCCTCGGTAAAAAAGAAGTTCATAAGAAAGCAGAATCACTGGCCCAGATGCTAAATGTCGAGAGTAAGCTAAAAAATCAGGTCAGAACCCTCTCCTTTGGCGAAAGAGTCAAAATGGAAATCATACTGGGACTGCTTCACAATCCATCAGTAATTTTTCTTGATGAGCCTTTCATTGGCCTTGATTTTATATCGAGAAAACAGCTCATCTCATTCCTTGATGCATTCAAAGGCAAGAAAACCCTGATTATTACTTCTCACATAATTGAAGGCATAAAAGAGCTTGTGGATACTGTTCTGGTCTTACATAAGGGTGAGATAGCAGCAAAAATGAGTACAGATGAAATCAAAGCAATTCTACAGAACAGAGTAACAATCGAGGTGAAGGCCGAGCAGGAGATAAAATTGCCCCAGGTTTTTAAGGCAAAGGAGTATGGAGTTTATAGTGCATTTGTGGATAAACATGATGAAGCCGCAATTTTGAAAGAGATAGAAAATATCCCCGGCATACTTGAGATGAGCGTAAAGACACCGGAACTGGAAGATTTTGTAGAGGAGTTGATAACATCAAAATGATGCGATTTTACTGGATTCTCTTCAAAAAATACCTGAAATTGATAACTATTTACAGGGCAAATTTCGTGGGCTTTGTTTTTCAAAATATTCTTGTGTTTATTTTATTTTTCACGTTTTTTAAATGGGCAGGAAATATTTCCATAATGAGCAGAAAAGAGCTGGTGATGTATTACTTCCTTTTGATGGGCTTCTTTAACCAGTTCATTCCCACCGTGCAGGTTGGATTTTTCCAGTTTATAAGGAGTGGTAAGCTGGACGAAATTTTAATCCTGCCAATAATGTGGGAGTACTATTTTATCGTTACTGATGCCGCAAGTATGTTTTTCTCATTCTTAATTAACATAGTTGTTTTCGGCATTTTGGCTATTTTTATGAAAAATTTCATTATCATAAATCTGAGCACACTTCCTGCCTTCATTTTAAGTAGTTTGCTGTCATTGATCCTCTATTTTGAGCTGCGTCTTCTCTTTACGCAGACGGCATTCTATATCGAGAAGGACGAGGCCATGACATGGTGGAGCTGGTTTATATCGAGATTCCTTTCCGGTGGAATTTTCCCTGTTATGATTTTCCCGGAACTGCTTAGAAAGTTGATTTACATGACTCCTTTCCCATACCTGATTGATTTTCCCATATCCATCTATCTCGGAAAGCAGAGTTTAACACTGTTCCATACAACCCTTTTTCTGTCTTACATTGTGGCTCTTTTCTTTATAAACTCAAAACTTTCTAAAGTGGGAATTAAGAGGTATATGGCTTATGGTGGTTAGCGTTATAAAAGAACTATTCAGAGCAAATTTTATCAAAAGCAAAGTGTATTTGAAAGACACCCTTTTGCTTGTCCTATACGACCTTTTGATATTCCTGGTGCAGGTACTCTTCTTCAAGATAATATACCTGCACGTTCTAAAAATAGAGGGCTGGAGTTTTGGAGATATTCTGTTTTTGCTTGCCACTTCACAGATTGTGGAAACATTGTACTATGCCCTGTTTTTTGGAGGCCTTGCATATACGAATGATTGGGTTGTGGAAGGGACGCTTGACTACTTCCTCATTCTTCCGCAATACAGGAAACTGTATATGATTTTATATGCCGTGGATGTCAAAAAGTTTTTAAGTCTGGTGTTTCCGATTTTTCTACTCTATAAGTTTGCACCCTTTAAATCTTTATGGGATGTCGGAATTTACGTGGCATTCGTTTTGATAGCTCTTTTTACAAGGTTTTCTTTTGGCTATCTTGTGTCAAGTCTCGTCATGGTATTCACGAGAATTTCAGCCATTCAGGCTGTTGAAATGGAGCTTTTTTCATATTCAAATTTCCCGTATGTGATTTATCATGGTGTATGGAAGTGGGTGTTTCTGTTTTTGATACCGGTGGGAGTTGTTGCCAACGGCCCCGTCTCCTTTTTTAAAGACCACAACTGTATGGTCATCTCAATTTCCTTTCTCACCGGAGTGGCCTTTTTCTTGCTTGCCAACATGGCATACAAAGTGTTTATGAAAAGATACCAGAGTGCAGGAGGTTGATATGTTTGTGTTGTTGATCATTGCGCTAAGCTTTACCAATTTTCACCGTTTCTTCCCGAATAGTGGGGAAATGATGGAAAACCGGACATTTGCGACTGTAGAACTGGTTAATGGCACGCTCGTGATTAATGCAAAATGCCACTCTAAGTATGGAATTTACACGGAATCTCTTGACAGGGATGAAATAAAGCCCGGTGAAGATTTTTTCGGTATTGTAATCACGCAGGACAGGAATACGGGTTATTTCTTCCTGATAAATGCAAATGGCATAAAAAGTGATGGAGTAATCGTCCATAAGGGTGCAAAAAGAAAAGCCTGGGATTATGTCTGGAATGTGAGTACAGAGAGGCTTGATGATTCTTTATGGGTTGCAAATATCAAAATACCCCTTGACAGACTAAACCTTGAATACAAAGACAGTCTCATCCTGTACATCAACCTCATCAGGGGCGCAAAGCTCAGAGGTGTAGGCAGGTATGAAGCAGGAACTTATGTGCCCATTGTGGGCTCAGACTTCTATGATCTCACTTTTACTCATAGGGTAGCTCTCCCGGTTGAGAAAGGAAAAGAAAAGGCAAAGCTATTTATTGAGCCCTATGTGGCTGTTTACCGTGACAGTGGAGGGGTTTTCTTTAAAGAAGGGGAGGATATAACTTTAAAGGATCAGACCGGAGAGCTCGCGATAACGGTCAATCCGGACTATGCCACAGTGGAAAGTGATGTGGAAAGATTTAATCTCGATAAATTACAGATGCTCTACTATCCGGAAAAGCGTCCCTTTTTCATGCATGGTTTTGAGCTATGGAATCTGCCCTTTATGGTGCTCTACACGAGGACCCTGACGGATATAGATGCAGGGGTAAAGGCAAATGTAAAGAGAGACAATTTGGGTTTCAATGCATTTCTTATTGAGGAAGGGGACACACTGTCAAACTATTTTAGAAGGAGACGTCTCACCGGTGGTGTCAGGGGATTATACTCGACCAGATACGGGGACTTTGGGCTATTTTATCTAAGTAGCAGGGACAGTTTTGAGGCAAAAGGTCTTGATGCAATGTTTTACCTCCCATTTCAGCTCAGAGTAAACATACAATATACACAGGACCGTTCATCAAAAAGCGATGTATTTATACACATTTACCGGTTTGTTAATTACGGGTTGGATGTGGAAGCCGGGCTTGAGGGACTTGATAGTGTGAGCATAAATACAGCTTATATCCCATATCCCTTATACACTCGCTCCGCATGGCTTTATCTCACCTACAATTTTTCAAGGGATAGCAAAATCCTACCCAATGCATATATTAGCATAGGTGGAACACATGGAGAATACCTGAACGGAAAACTCTATGAAAATAGTGGTTCAATAGTGGCCTCCGCTGGAATCTTAAGTAATCTACGGGTGGTATATAACCTTATACCCTGGAGAAGGAATGCGGACAATACGATTTATGACAACCTGCTGCATTATTTTGAGATAGATTACCAGCCTCTGACACATCACTACATTGAGTTTGAAACACAGTTTGGTCGCTACTTTGGAGGGACCCAAAAATACTACTCTGCAGAATATTCGTACAAAGGTGAAAAGCTCTTGCTTGCATCTGGATACGGCTACGACAGCGAGCCCTTTTACACCCAGAAGCGCATATATTTGAAGGCAAAATACAACATTACCACTGCCTTGAGGGCAAGACTCTTTGTGCAGCATTCTGAGATTTCAAAAAGAAACGAGGTAAACTTTTTGACGGAGTATCGCATAAAGCCTGGAACTTTTCTTTATTTTGTGATAAACAGGAGCGAAATAAATGGCTCCCCGCAGGTTAATTTCATGGTTAAGTTTAAAAGCTACTTGGGAATATAAACTTTCGTCTTAAATAGCACCATTCACGTGCCCGATTGATTTTACATATAGATTCTGGGCTGATCTTCGTCTTGTAGTGAGATACTTTGTTTTTGCTGCGGTTTGATTTATATTACAAAAGCCGGTTTTAAGGAGGTGAGAAAATGTTTACTATTTTCAAGAAAACCAGGGAACTCGAGGCCGAAATAAATCGTTTCCTCGATACAATTATCGAGGCTTCTGTACATTTTCAGGAAGGCATAAAGTATTTTCTGCAGGGAGATCTGGAAACATTTGAAGAGAAGGTCAGGATTATTGACAGACTTGAATCCAACGCCGATCAGCTAAGGAGATCAGTGGAAGAGAATCTTTACCTTAACATGCTCCTCCCTGAAGCTCGAGGGGATGTTCTTGCCCTGCTTGAAAATTCTGACGACGTTTTAAATGCAATAGAGGAGACCATAATTGAGTGCTCAGTAGAAAAACCTGCATGCACGGACGAGCTAAAGTCAGACTTCCTAAACCTTGTTGACGCCGTGACGAGTGCAGTTGAGGAAATGGTTGCCACAGTTAGAGATTACTTTACCAATCTCTCCGACGTGCCGAATCACATTACTAAAATAAAGGTTCACGAACACGAGAGTGATGAAATTGGAGAAAAACTGAGGAGGAAGGTCTTTTCAAAGGACATAGAGTTATGTGAGAAATTGCAGCTAAGGGATTTTATCCTGCGGCTTGAAAAGATAGCCGATCTTGCAGAAGATGTAGGGGACAGAGTGGACATTTACAGGATTAAGAGGATGGTATGAGCTGGTTATTCCTGAGTAGTGGCCTTTTCCTCGGCTGGTCACTTGGAGCCAACAATGCAGGTAATATATTTGGGCCTGCAGTTGGCACACGAATGCTAAAATTCAGAACTGCTGCTCTGATAGCATCAGTTTTTGTTATCATTGGGGCAGTAGTCAGTGGCGCTGGGGCTGCTCATACCTATAGCCAGCTTGGCGCAATCAACGCGTTAGCTGGTTCTTTTACAGCAGCTCTCGCAGCTGCCCTCACAGTTTTGTGGATGACAAAGCTGGGCCTGCCTGTTTCGACCACGCAGGCTATTGTGGGTGCCATCGTGGGATGGGATATATTCACAGGGAACTTGATCGATAAACCCACTTTGTTCAAAATCCTCTCAACCTGGGTCGCTTCTCCCATTCTTGCTGGCATATTTGCATTTTTCTTTTACATCGTCTTAAAACATTACATGAATCATGTGAAAATCCACATTCTTGATATGGACCTTTATACAAGGATTGGACTTGTACTCGTGGCTGCCTTCGGTGCATATAGTCTCGGGGCAAACAATATCGGTAATGTCATGGGGGTTTTTGTATCTTCGAATCCATTTAAACCTTTAAATTTAATCCTGTTCCGTTTGAATGACACTCAGGTTCTTTTTCTCTCAGGCGGTGTTTTTATTGCAATAGGTATTTACACGTATTCTCTGAAAGTTATAAAAACCGTGGGAAAAGATATTTTTAAGCTTTCTCCAATGGCTGCTCTAATCGTTCTTTTTGCAGAGGCACTCGTTCTCTTCATTTTTGCATCTGAAAGGCTGGAAAGACTGCTATTATCTCTTGGACTGCCAACGATTCCGCTTGTCCCGGTTTCAAGCTCTCAGGCCGTGGTGGGTGGAGTGGTCGGAGTTGCATTAGCCAAGAAGGGATGGAGAATGATCAATTATAAGCTCCTTTTGAGGATAGTGTGGGGCTGGGTAGCAACTCCATTGAGCTCGGGGTTACTTACGTTTTTCTCACTCTTTATAATGCAAAACGTATTCCTGCAGCCTGTCCATTTTCCCCATCCATATGTGGTTTCACAGGAGGTCATCACAAAGCTCGAAACCATAGGGATAGAAGACCCAGGTCTCTATCAACTCGAGGGCAAGGTTTTTAAGAGACCTGCAAAAATGAAAAGAGTACTTGAACAAAGGACCTTCCTCGATGAGTCTGGTATTTTAAAAGTCATTGAATACTCGAGGGTGGACAGCATACTCATTGATACCACTCGCCTCTATAGCCTTTTGGGCAATGCTGATTTCACGCCATGCCAGATAAAAACACTTGAGAAGCTGGCGGGAAAACTGTTTGTCTACAAATGGCAGTTGGTGGATACTCTCAAGAAGATGTGTAAGGATTGGCGACCCAATGGGGATGCCTTACATGACAAGGACTTAGAGGATAAAATTCGGCTTATTGTATCAAAGTTTTCTTTGATTGAGCGTGATTGAGGGGTTGATTTAAGGGGGTGGAGGGGAGGCGCTTCGCGCCCTGTCTCTTATACACATCTCCGAGCC
>WFZT01000044.1 GCA_015489415.1 Caldifarciminota bacterium
CTTTAATCTCTATATCTTTTAGAGAGAGCTCCAGCACGTATACATTGTCCTTTATGTCATAAAGCTTTGCCACATTGCTTCCGAGTTCACCGATAAATCCCGCGTCTTTGCCGTTAATTAAGACCCTTGCCCCGATATTGAGATAATCAGACTCAATGGGTTTGAGCTCGTAGTCAAATCCAAACTCCTCGGATAGGGCATCCAGAATGGCCTTGAGGTCGTAGTAATCAACCGGTGTCTCGGGATTGAATGGGCTTTTCGGATATTTCCCGGTCATCATTATACATATGCGCTCATCCTCAATGGGAAGCTTATCCGGGCCCTGCCAGAGAAATGCCTTCCCAGCCTCAAATACCCGAATTGGTGTGAGCCCACGACGCCAGTTGGTAGAGACCACCTGCACCACGCTCATGGAGAGCATGGGTCGCATAAATTCGTAGGACTCGTTAACTGGATTCTTGATCTTTACGGCATCTTTTTCGTCAAATTTGAACGCCCTGAGTTCTTTCTTCCCTACAAACTCAATGGTTTTTACCTCGTATAAGCCCAGTCTAATGAGGAAATCACGGAGAGAATCGCTCTTCTTGCGAAGTTTTCTGCCAACAAGTTCGCCTGAGGTGGAAATAATTTTGCCGGGTATATTGTCGTACCCGTAAATCCTCGCCACCTCTTCCACAAGATCAGCTGGAAGTGATATATCCTGCCTCCTCGTTGGGACCAAAACGTCGAATCCTTCGGGATTTTTGTGAACGGTAAAGCCAAGATTTTCGAAAATTTCCACCACCTTTTCCTGAGGAATGTGGTAACCGAGTAACCTGTCCAGATAAGATTCCTTAAGGAAAATCCTTGCAGGCTTAATTTCAAGGTAGTTGACATCGTTGATAGGCCCGACCTTCCCACCGGCAATTTCAGTGATCAGTCGTGCAATTCTATTGGATGCGAGGGGTGGAAGCTCCGGGTCAACCTTTCTTTCAAATCTGTACGAGGCCTCGGTAGTGAGCTTGAGAGTCATTGAGCCTTTTCTTATGGTCGCAGGACTGAAATATGCAGCCTCAATCAACAAATCCTGCGTTTCATCTTTTACACCGGATTCTTCTCCACCCATGATTCCACCAATGGCTACTGGTTTTTCTTTATCAGCGATTACAAGAACATCCTCTGTTAATTCTCTTTCAACTCCGTCAAGGGTGACAAATTTCTCACCGGGTTTTGCGTAACGGACAACGATTTTCTCATCTAATTTTGCAAGGTCAAAGGCGTGAATGGGCTCACCGAGCTCAAACAGCACATAGTTTGTGATGTCCACGATGTTATTGATAGGTCTTTGACCGATAAGGGCAAGTCTGTATCGCATCCAGTGGGGGGAGGGACCAACTTTTACGCCCTTAATAATTCTCGCCGTGTATCTTGGACACCCGTCTTTTGCGACAATTTCAACGGGAAAGGTGCCGATCTCTGGTGTTTCCTCTATGCCCACCTTTGGAGGTATGAGCTCAAAGCCGGTTTTTGCCTTAATGTCCTGCGCTATACCAATATACCCTAAGAGGTCTCCTCTGTTGTGGGTTATTTCGAGATCGTATAGATAATCGTCCATCTGCAGGTAGGAAAGTGGTGACTCACCTGGTTTCATGTCCTTCGGCAGCTCAATAATTGTTTCTGAGTGATCAGCCAGTCCGAGCTCTTCTTCAGAGAGCGGCATACCGTAGGACTTTACGCCTTTAATTTCACGCTCTCCAATCTCCATGCCGTTGGGAAGAACAGTGCCAGGTAGGGCCTGAACCACCTTCATTCCCTCATAAAGTCCTGGGGCACCTGAGACGACCTGAATGGTATCATCGCCCACAAAGATTTCAAGGATTTTCAAGTTTTTTGATTTTGGGTGATCTTTAATGGAAACGATTTCGCCGACGACCAATTTGTCGAGGCCTTCGCCAAGATATTTATACTCCTCAACCGGTATGCCAAGAGAATCAAGGAGTTCTACGAGCTCTTCAGGGCCGACTTTAAGGTCAATGTAATCTTTAAGCCAGTTGTAGAGTATTTTCATGATTAAAGCTCCTTGATAAATCTGAGGTCATTTTCGTAGAAGAGCCTTATGTCATCAATTCCGTATTTTATCATGGCAATACGATCTGGGCCGAGTCCAAAAGCGTAGCCAGTCCATTCCTCTGGGTCGTAACCCACGGCTTCGAAGACTTTAGGATGAACCATCCCGGCTCCGAGGATCTCCAGCCAGCCTTCTCCCCAGTTGACAAGCACCTCGGTTGATGGTTCTGTAAACGGGAAGTACGAGGGGAGAAACCTGATCCTCGTCTGGGGCCCAAAGAGTTCCCTTGTAAACATCTCAAGGGTTGCTTTTAGATCGGCAAATGAAACGTTTTTATCCACATAAAGCCCTTCAGCCTGGAAGAATGCAGGGGCGTGCGAAGCATCGAATGGGTCCTTGCGATAGACTCTGCCCGGATGGAAAACCTTCAGTGGCGGCTTTCGGCTTTCCATTGTTCTTATCTGCACTGGTGAAGTGTGGGTACGAAGTAGCATTTTATCAGTTATAAAAAGTGTGCTCCACATGTCGCGGGAAGGGTGATATTCAGGGATATTTAAAGCCTCAAAGTTATAGTATTCCCATTCTATTTCAGGTCCGTCAACAATTTCGAATCCCAGTCCCACGGCAATTTCCACCAGCTCTTCCATGACTTTGATGAGTGGATGTTTCTTACCTGCAATGAGGGGCTTACCAGGGAGTGTTAGGTCAAATTTCCTTGATTTTTCCTTCTTTTCCAGCTTTTCCCGTGCTTCTTTGATAAGGTTTTGAATCTCTACCTTGAGTGTGTTGACCGCCTGCCCGAAAGCCTTTCTATCTTCAGGAGCTACCTCTTTAATTTTTTTAAGGAGATTGGTTATCTCTCCCTTTTTCCCGAGGTATCTAATTCTCAGGTCATCGAGCTCTTTAAGGGAGGATATTTTATTAAACTCATCTTTGAACTTTTTCCTTATTTCATCAACTTTCTTGACCAATTTCGGACCTCCTTAAAATAAACGGAGGCCCAAGCTTACTCTGAAGCCGGGGCCTCCGTGGTTTTCAAAAATTTTAAAACTCAGGCTTCTATGGCACTTTTAGCAATATTTGCAAGCTCTTTAAAAGCATCTTTGTCATTAACAGCCAATTCAGCCAGAATTTGTCTATTGAGCTTTACCCCGGCCTTTTTCAGGCCGTAAATAAATCGAGAATAACTCAACCCCTCTTCTCTTGCGGCAGCATTAATTCTTGTGATCCAGAGCCTTCTGAAATCTCCCTTTTTATCCTTTCTGTGTGCGTAGGAGTACTGGAGAGATTTTATGACAGCTTCCTTTGCTTTCCTGAAGGTACTCGACTTCTGGCCATAGTATCCCTTTGCCGCATTCCTGATCTTCTTATGCTTATGCCTTCTAACTGTCCCTGTCTTAACTCGCATTTTCTTCCTCCCTTTAATTCAGGTGGTTCTTATTATACCTTACCCCCAAATCTCGTGTCAATTTAAATTGACAGGTGTTTATTGATTTTTAGCTTATTACTACTGCAGAAGAGAGTTTCTGTTACAAAGGTATAGGGATGATTTTCATCTTATATTGACAAAAATATTTTTCATCGTAATCTTACGAAAATCTTGTTTAAATTTCCTATTACCATTGGATGTTGATCGCGGTTGTATAGTTTACCCGCTGTATATGAAACTTCACTTTCCAGATAGTTCTGTAGTTCACTCAAGGTTATTTTTCTGTCTTTATTACCGTCAGCCTCTCCTCTTATACCCTTCAAAAAATAATATGTAAATAAAGAATGCCTTTTCTGAGGATACCAGGAAGCAATCTCTCCCGTTGTATCTGTTGCTGTTATTATCGTGAAATTTGATGGCAACTTCTTTGACTTAAAAACAGGAACAACCCCGAGAGGTGACGCCCTCGCTATCAGCATCCCTCTCTGTGAACCGCCCGAAAAACACGCATCTATTATTATGTTAATACTTCTTGCCGGCAGCTTGCTTAAATTTTTATAAAATAGGTCAAGGGGATAACCACTCAAGGCAATATAACTTGGATTGGCATCCACAGGTACAAAATATGCTGACCTTGTTGCAGGGTCAGGCGCCCCATGTCCTGCGTAATAAATATAAATATCGGGATTAGAGCCTTTCCTTATTAACCTGTAGAGTTTCCCCCTATAATCCTTACCTGTTCCAAACCACACTTCAAAATCAACCTTTTTCGCATTCTTCACAAAATAAATATTCCTTTCTGGTATTCCAAATGTTCTTTTAAAATATTCCTTAACTATTTCGCCATCATGAATGGCATAGTCAACTGGAGGAACATCTGAATGTTCGTAGTTTTTATTTGATATAACTATCCCTATTGCATTTGATCTACTGTACCCAACAGGTATGTTTTCATCAACATCCACTATACCACCACTTTTCACCATAAACTCCGCTCCAAATTCACCCTCACCATTGATTCCCTTTCTTGACTTTATCACATATTCCTTTCTCAATTCTCTACCGATTGGAAAGTCTAACTCCTTCTCCACATTCCACAACCCCGTTGCTTCCTCTATTCTAACATCTATAGCCATATTCTTTCTGCTATATCCAGAAGGCACAAAAAACACAAGCGTCCCTTCAACCTCACCTCCCGGTGGCAAATTCCCCAACTTGTCTTCGCTTTTAATCATTCTTATTTTTCCATTCTTTGGAGTTCCTAATATCTCAACATCCCTTGCCTCTCCTTTCCCTACATTTTTTACTTTCAGATGCAACTCTATTTGTTCTCTCGGTTGTATAATGCCGTCACCATTTCCCACAGACAAACCGACGTTATCATCATCTATAGATGCTATTACTCTGAAAGACGGAGGTAAAGGGGCATGGGTATAGAACTTCACTACCACTGGTTCTGGTGAATATTCTCCTGCATCTACCATTAATCTTATACTTTTCTCCCCTGTCTTAACTTTTAACGGAATCTTGAAACTTATACTTT
Organism: Caldifarciminota bacterium; assembly: GCA_015489415.1. Lineage (GTDB taxonomy): Bacteria > Hydrothermota > Hydrothermia > B15-G9 > WFZT01 > WFZT01. The sequence continues at coordinate 5,020 of WFZT01000044.1, forward strand.
TCTCAATTTCCTCTCCTTTCTTGATCTCTCCAATCTTGATATTCCTGTTTATGAATCCTGTAATCCTGAGTTTTACATTATATGCATTACCTTTTCCTGTATTAGCTATTTTGAGTTTCACATATGCATTTTCACCTGCAGAGAATATACCATCTTCATCACTATCTGTGACTTTCACTTCCTTTATCTCGAGAAAAGGGGGAAGCTGGGTGTAAGGAGATTCACGTTGAGATTTTGTTTTCAAAACATATACATCATAATCAAGATACTTATATGAGTATATGCAACCTGCAACTACTATATTCCCACCATCGAATGTCTGTAGTGAATAGATTTTCTCACCGTCGACCCCTCCAAGAACTTTCTCCCATATTTTATCCCCTTCCTTGTCGAGTTTTAAGATATATACATCATATCCGCCTGCTCCATAAGATACTGCCCAACCTGCGACTACTATACTCCCATCGTCTAATACCTGGAGAGCATTAGCCCTATCATCCTTAATTCCTCCAAAAGTCTTTTCCCATATCTTATTGCCATCCTTGTCAAGTTTTAAAACATATACGTCAAAATCATATCCATTTGATCTATATGACATTGTCCAACCTGCGACTACAATACTCTCGTCAGCTAATACCTGAAGGGCATTCGCCCAATCATCCTTAATTCCTCCAAAAGTCTTTTCCCATATTTTGTTCCCGTCTCTATCAATTTTTACAACATACACATCCTGTCCACCTGCACCGTAAGACTCTGTCCAACCTGCAACCACTATGCTCCCATCAGGTAATACCTTAAGGGCATTAGCCACATCATCTTTATTTCCACCATAAGTTTTCTGCCACACAAGTTCCTGGGCATTCAAAATACACGCTGCCAATATTAACACTAAAATTGCCCTTACTTTACTCATGACTATCACCTCGATTTTATAAACACCTGATCCATATTTTCCATGCACCAAAAGCTTTTGGAAAACAATATGTTATTATAAATTTGTGACCATGTGGCTTAATACTGTCTGGACTTACATTTGCTGATATCAAGCATCTCTTGCAGGCAGAGCCGATACCGAGTTTACTTTTTGATTTCCTCACAATTTCCAGCCTCCTACATCTAAAGAAACATTCCTCTTGATTTCTTCCAAGGCTTTCTTCTTAGCTATAGAAACGCTACCTGCACTTTTTACTACTTCATATGACCTCTGAAGCACTTCACCCTTTCCTCTCTTAGATATCGTCACTCTTACTTTTATGGAAACCTGATGAAATAGAGTCCCCCAGTAATCCTTGTCTTTTTCTGTTTCCCTCGAGCTGATAGTCAATTGGTATTCCCATCTTTCGGGATTGATCACCATCCATGAACCCAATTTCTTTTGTATCACTTCAAGCACTCTTTGACTCAATTCGCTTCCGTCTGTCTTGACCATAAAGAAAGCCTGCTCTTTCTTGTGGCTATATACCAGAACCAGTGATTTATTTTTGAGTGAATATAAACCATCGAGCAATGAGGGGAACGCCTTTAACTCCTCTTCCAGGTCGTTCCCAATATATGGTTTAACCATAAGCTTAATTTTACCGGAATAACTTGGTGAAACTGTTAGGTTAGAATAGGCAATCCCCTCCTTATTTGTGGAAACAATATCTGGAGAAACCCTTCCAGAGCCTTCTATTACCTTGAATCTAATCCTAAATCCTTGAACGGGAATGTTATTACCAAATACGACTTTTGCTCCAACCTTCGCGTTATTCTTTTTACCAAGGTCCCACTGGTTTGATTTCAGTGACTGTAAATCTATTCCATACAAGATACTATTGATTTTCCTATCAAAGTTAATACCAAATTTTTCGGCTCTCCATCCAACTCTTCTTGCGGTTTCATATCCTGTAAGTAAAATGTTTAACCCCGGCATTATTTTGCCCTTATTCACAAGTTCTAAGCCTGTTTTGTAGGCCTTCAGCATTGTTGCTATAAGAGTATCAATTTTTGCCTGAAGAGTTTTCCTGTAGTTCTCAACTTCCTCTTCAGGATACAATGTTAGAACCCACACTTTGTAAAACCTTTTCCATCCCTCAGGGGTGTATCTTTTCCATGCCTCGACATAAACATTACTTGTGAATAATCTGTTAACCACAGCCTTTGATTCTGAACTCACAACTTTTGTCTCAATCACCTCGGGATTGATGATCTCTGATGCCAGTTGATTTACTTTCGTGACTCCTCTGTATTCAACGCTTATTCTATTGTTTAAGTATTGTGCAATTTTGGAAGCTGCATCCCTGTATGCAATATTCTCCGCAACGGCTTCATCCGAATAGTTCTCCGCAACTCCACGAAAAGGAATAAATCCTTTGTATTCATTTTTTCGCTCCCGCAAAAATCTTCCCCAATCAGTAACCCATAATGGTTTCTGGCTTGGATAGCTTTCAACAAGTTTCTCCTCACCCAAGCTCACTCTTGCAGCCCTTTTCGCCTGCCTCGGCCCTACGCAGGATGATAGAAATAGGATTATACCTAAGAAAATTAATCTGTGGCCTGTTTTCATAATTGATTCTCTAAGCATGTTCGAAAAAATCCCAAATTATGGAAATTTCCCTTTCTTTCCCCACGGGATATGGTAAAATTCTGAATCAGAGAATATTTTATGAGAGACATTCTCGCTCTCATTACACACTCTCATGTTCAATAATTAGACTGACATTAATTTTCCTCTAATACTTAATCCTGATAAAAACACAATCCTCTGCATAGCCACCTTTATCGCAGCTTTTTCTCACATCTCTTAATAGCTCTCTCACGCTGCCTTTGTATTTGTAATAACCACCAAGGTCCTCAAGCTTTTCCTTTGGAACATGCAGAGGCTTTTCACAAGCAAAAACTTTTATTATGTCCCAGCCCGGGGGTGCCATTGCCACTATTTTAAAAGTATCATTCTGGGAGGGTATTGTAACTTCCTCACCCGCCGGTATTTTCATCTGGCTCGAATAAGAGTTTGGATAAATCTGATATAACTCCCCAAGGTCTCTGTAAAGGTCATAAACCAGAATGTAACAGTCCCGATTCGCTTTTACTTTCAAATACACTGTATCTTCACCAGCTTTAAAATTAGCTCTCTCTGAGCTTAACGCTATCTTTAGTCCTCCTTTGTGAACATTTTCGATAAATAATTCTGCTGGAGTCTTTATTTTTGAAACACAGGCTGATAAATTTTTGGGGAACATCCTTTTAGGAACCTCAAAGTTTTTTGTAATAACCCTCTGAAGAGTATGCACATCCGTTACCCACAACTGGAGCAAGTAGTTATCACCCTCACTTTCCCATATTTTTCCTGAGAGATGCCAGTCAGGTGTTATCTTGCCTCCCCCAGATGAAACTTGAACCTCTCCTCCAGTGCCACTTGTTGATAAAAATTCCTCTAATTTCTGCACCTCTTTAGTATCTGTTAGCCTTACAACTCTCAGATTATACTTACCTGTGAGTTCTTCTTCTATTTTTCCAAGAATTAGCTCATTAAGGGGAGATACAGAATCATTTTGGCTACAATAGATCGCCCCTATGGTTAAGACTTTCCCCTGACCGGCCTTCTTTGATAAAGTATCAGCTAAGGACCCAATCGCCTGGTCAAAACTCAATCCACTTATGAGTAACCCGGAAAGTATCAAAATGCTAATCATTACTCCACCACCTGGGACAATTTTAAATTCAATCCCTCTATCACCGGCTCCTGCCTAACACCTACTCGCCTCGCATATTCCTCCGTCTTCTTCTCCAAATATCCCCTTATCTCATTTACCTCCAGATACCCATCACCATCCCTGTCCAATACATCTCCCGTTGTTAATGTCTTATACAAAGCATACGTGAATACCGAATACCCCACATCCTCTAAATACGCACTTATCTCATCTGCCCTTGATGATAATAACACTGTGTAATTCTCCCCCCTCTTCGGCTCCTTCACCACCACCAATGGCTTCGCTCCCGCTAACATCACACCCTTCCCCTTCCCAGCATAACATACATCTCCTATCACCAACACCTTTACCCTCCTGCTACCCCTAAACCTCTTGTATATCTCATCAACCCTCATCGCTGTCTCCGGTATGTATGTTATACTCTGATCCGCATCCACTGGCAACCAATACGCATTCCCTTCTTCATCCACCGCCCCATGCCCTGAAAAG
>WFZT01000045.1 GCA_015489415.1 Caldifarciminota bacterium
CTTTGTAAGTGGCTGATAGAGGCACCATCTTCAAATTCCCTAATAACCTTGAGTTTGAAGGCTTCGGTATAATGTTTGTTGTTATCAGGCATATAAGTGACCTCCTTTCAGGGTTTTATAATCATCCACGTTGGGAGTTGTACTGTAAACATATATCAGGACGGGACAAATAAGCCCAAAGTTTTGCCGGTCATAATTTTCCCCATTCCACCCCGCCCTCCCTTCCCGGAGGGAAGGGAGGGTGAAGAGACGTGAATCACTAAATAGCACATTTCCCATCATTGTACACTCACTGATAAATGAAAGACTGAGGCAACATTTTTTGAACAAGCTTAGACCAGACTGAGTTTGTTCGAAAATTCACTCTCCACAATTTGCGAAACAATTGAATTTAATTTTTCCCTTCCCCGCTTAATTTGCAAGTAGTGAAGGGCACGTAGCCCTTCACCTCAATCCTCTCCCCGCAAGGAATTTATGCGGGGAGAGGAAGTTTTTTGGATGCAAGCACAAACTTCTGACAAGCTCAATCTGGGGTCAGATGCACTCAAAATACACTTCAGCTTCTCCACAAGCGAAGCTTGTGCTCTAAAATTGCTACAAATTCTTCCCTCCCCCGCGCTTCGCGCGGGGGAGGGCGAGGGAGGGGACATTCCGCTTGAAATTTAGAAATTTTTAAAAAGAGGCCCCATGCACTTCGTGCGTGGGGAGGAAGTAGTTGGGAATTCTTCTCAAAAAAATCTACCACAACATTAAATTTTGTCTTATAATTTCGGAAGGATTTATGACACGGGCACTATGGAAAATCATATCAGAAGCCCCTAACAGTGACTCCATCCTGCTCGGAGTCAAAGAGATGTTGCATTCCGTTTTCGATGCAAAATATGTAATTGTATATATAGCCCCGGAATTGGTTTCAAAAAAATTAGAGAGAAAAATAGATCTCAAAGTAGAAATTGTTGCCAGAGAAGGAGTTGAGGCTCCTTCGTCTGTAAGCACAGTGGTCTATGAAAAGGAACACATGTATATTGATGCTCAAAAGATCACAGAAGAAGTAATAAACGAATTCATTCGACTTGGTGCCATGCAGGTCGAGGGCTACGATGCAATTATCGAGAACTTCTTTATCGAAAATACCTACATTGGATTTATTAGCATGCACAGAAAAACACCTTTCTCTCCTGCAGAGAAGAGAAAATTCTCCAACATGAAATCCTATCTTAAACTGGCATTGAGGGCGGCAAATTATCTTTCCATTCTTGAAGACTTCGAGGTCTACCTTCTCGAGCAACTCTTAAACAGAGCAGCACGAAAATACAGACTCTCCCCTGGGGAGCATTACGTATTGAAATCAATCTTCAAAGGCCTTGACCTTAAAGAAATTGCCGTTGACAGGGGGACATCTATCCATGCAGTTAAAAAATCCTTGAGGTCTGTTTACAAGAAAATGGGGATTAAAAGGAGGGCCGAGCTCCTTACTAAAGTTTTGAAAGCCTAAGGACCAGGACTCTTTTCTTTTAAAACCTGCAAAAATCCCTTAAAAAGGTATCCGTTTATGCACCTTGTTCAATACCTTTATTGGTCTTAAATTACCGGCATAGGGCCGATTTTTAAAACCATAGGAGGTGAAGGAGAATGAAGCGTGCCTCCGTGATTTTTATCTTGACGCTCTTTACATACCTCCACTCAACTCCTCTCCTCGAGGAAGGGTTCGAGGGGAGCACATTCCCGCCTGCTGGATGGCAGAATGTGGCTGTTAATGGGAGCTACACATGGCAACAGTATGAAGGAACAAACCACCCAAGTGGATACAATGCGCACGGTGGCTCCTATGTCGCAATGTATAACTCATACAATATAGATGAGGGCAATTCTGCACGGCTCATTACCGATACAGTTGACCTCACATCATATTCCAATGCCACACTCAAGTTCTGGATGTTTCACGATGATGGCTATTCCGGTTCAAACGACTCCATAGTGGTTGAGATCAAAAAGCGGAGTGGCGGTACCTGGCCATCGAATTGGACAGCACTCCAGACCTTTAAGCGATTCAGCTCATCGGGCAATGCGTGGCAGGAGCACCAGATAGACCTATCGAGCTATACAGGAGACTCCATCATCATTGCATTTCACGCCATGTCTGCTTACGGGAACGACCTTCACATCGACGATGTATCTATCGAAGTTACATTTACGAACGATGTGGCAGTAACTGGAATTATCACAAAATCTTCTTACACGGTTAATGCTCAGGATACACTGTGGTTTATTGTTAAAAATTACGGGACCGCTGCACAGTCTAACTTTTATGTGGTTTATCAGAATGCGCTGAGCAAGGTAAAGGATTCGGTCCTCATATCCTCGCTTGCATCGGGTGCAACTGACACGGTCTTCAGTCTCTGGACACCGCCATCAGTTGGAACTGACACTATCACCGCATGGACAAACCTTTCAAATGATGAATACCATGCCAATGATACCACAACCAAGGCCGTTAATGTGCTCTATGCCAATGATGTTGGCGTGCTTGAGGTGATTACGAAGGGCCTTTACAGCAAGAATCAGCAGGATACTCTGTGGTTTATTGTCAAAAATTTCGGCGCTGACACACAGTCCAATTTCTATGTTGTCTATCAGAACGCACTCACCAAGATGAAAGACTCGGTTCAGGTATCATCGCTTGCGTCTGGGGTGACTGACACCGTTTATGGTCTCTGGACACCATCTGTTGCAGGAACCGACACCATCACCGCATGGACGAACCTTTCAGGTGATCAAAATCACGGCAATGACACATCGAGTGCCACAGCACAGGTGATTAACGGGGCAGTCCTGCTTACGGAGGGATTTGAGGGCACATTCCCACCATCAGGGTGGCAGAACGAGGCTGTTTTAGGGAGCTACACATGGCAGAAACATGAAGGGACATATCATCCGAGTGGATACAGTGCGCACGGTGGTTCC
>WFZT01000046.1 GCA_015489415.1 Caldifarciminota bacterium
ATGCAAATCCCGTAACCCGCTGGAGCAACCCCACATTTCTGCACTGGCTCACTGACTACCATGAATTTGAATATTGCGATGAGGCGTGCAAGAAAAGAGCAACCGATTTCAACAACCTCGCCAAACTGTTAAGCGACATGATAAGGGATAGCGTGAAAGAGACCATAAAAAGCCTGCGAAGATCTCTGAGTACCGGCGGAGAAGAACAAAACGATGAGCTCCCGATCACATTCAGGCTCATAAGAGATAAAAATACAGGTCCTCAGTTCAAACTGATCCCCATAAAACTGTTCGGGCAAAGGCTTTATGCACTGATCGGAGGAATATGGATACTTAATCCGGGGCAGCCCAAAATCGATGTAAAAAACAAATTCGTGGATGAAATCAGAAAATCTTACGGAAAGGAATTATCGTTTACGGAATTCAAATTGATACTCAACGAGGCTCAAGATCTGCCTGTCATGTATATCGACAGCTTCAACCGGCAGGCCGTCCGTTTGTTAAGGGCGCTCCGCTCAATTCATTATTTTGAGGATAAGCCACTGGAATCCATAAGGAAAACACTTATCGGCAGCTACAGAATCAGTGAGTTCGGGGACGAATTGAACAAATACATCAGGGGGATATTCGATATCTCTGAGGAAATCGAAAGGGTGTTGGTGGCTATGCCATCGCCGCCGGGCTATGACGACCTGATTTACGGTTATCTCTGGATCTTCGACAGGAAAAACACAAATAAAGTTGAAGAGAAACTGATAGATTGCCTTATCAGAAAATATCCCGTATCCGACCTATATATGTTTAAAAGTTGGGAAGTCCAAAAAGCTTTCTTCACAGGAAAGATAAAAAAAAGAATAATGAAAAAAATAGAAAAAGAATTTCGGGAAGTTATGAAAAACACATTTTCTAGATCATGTATCCAAAAATTTCCCTCCAAAAGGGGTAACGATCCTCATACTATGTTCTATATAAAATTGAGGGACTGCTCCAGAAAAGCACAGAAAAAAATACAAGAAGAATTGATGGAAAAGTTTAAAAACTCTTTCCAACTAATGCAAAAAGAACTAAAGAGTATATTCCAAAAGTCTCACCATAGTGAGTTGAGTGCAAAGGAGTTTGCCCTGAATTCATCTCTTAGATTGTTGAGCGATCTTTCGGGTTATTTTAAACACTCAAATGAAAAATTCATAGGTGACTTGATGCATGTAATGGTCAAGACCTTTCCTGGTATAACTGAGATAGAGTATCTCAGGCCGCAGTTCTTCCATGATGATAAACAATTTGAGGTGTATTACAGGGCTTCAAAAACGGACAAAGAGGATAAAAAGGAAACAACTACGATACCCGACGAGGTTTGGAATTCTTTCTTTACTAAAATGGAATTTCAATCTGTCGAGACAGAGGGATATTTATACGAACCAGTTCTATCCGAGCACAGGGTTTTATCGGTTCTAAAGATAAAACCTGAGGAAAAAGCATGGATCCCTGAGCTGAATTACAGAATGAGCCAAAAACTCGTATCAGTCCTCACCTACCGCGTGCCTTACAGAAGATTCGTAAAGATTGTGGAGACCATGAGGGATGAACTCTCATATATGAACCTTGATAATCAAATAAAAAAATTGAAAGATAGCTCTCTGAACGAACTGGCACGGGAGGTAGCAATGGGATTTACAGCGCACGCCTGCACTATATGGGTATATGACAAATACGAAGATAAGTTTTACAGAAAAGGTTATGCCGGGAAGCTAAATGAACTACTGAAAAACGACGAGCTTCCTCTCGATCCATCCCACAACATGGTATCAATCAGCTGGATAGAAAACGGAAAGATTATATCTGTGAAAGAAAAGGACTTTTCCATGCTCGCTTTTGGTAACACTATAAAGAAATTGGGTTTTAACAAAGGGATAGCGGTTTCATGGCAATCCTCCCCTGACTTCGGTATTGTCGTAACGCTGTGGAGCAAACTAAAAGATGCATGGGAACTTAGCAATGAAGATAAGGAAAGGCTATTAGAGGTTACTCATTTCGTATCTGACTCTTTGAAAGTCAAGTACGACCTATACCTGATAAATAGAGAGATATATGAGGCTATTACATCAATCCTACATGAGATTAAGTCTCCTTTTTCAGGAATAAAAAGCGGAATAGAATACATAGCTGACCTCATCGAGGAGGTCTTAAAACCATCAATAGAAGTGGTCGAAAGCAATGAACCCGAATTTCACACGGTTTCGGATTGGCAGGGGTATGCTGAAACACCCCCTTATTCATTTAATAAGTTTCGAGATGCGTTAAAAAATAAAGAATTCATAAGAATACTATTTGAGAACTTGAAAGAGGCAGATGAGCTTATAAACAAAAACATTTACCCTCCCATGCATTACTTCAACGAGATAGTGAAATTTGTGTCTTTCTATATCAAATTCAAATTCGGACGGATCGATCTTTCAAAGGGAAAGCCTCAAAAGATAAAGTTCTGGAGCACACTTATAAACGAACTAATAAGAAGAACTCTTTACTTTTACATGGATGCAAAAGGTCTAAAACTGGTCTTCGAATTTGACAAGGATAGGTTCCCAAAGCATCTCCATCTGACAGAGCCAGCACTCGATGCGTTGAAAGTGATAATGTTCAATCTTATATCCAACGCCATAAAATATTCCCATAAGGGGAAAACCATAATCCTCAAAGGGGATATGGACGATAAATTTGTGAGGATACAGATTCACAACTACGGCATCGGCATCCCTGAGGGAGAGGAAGAACTGATATTCCGGAAATGGAGGAGAGGAAGCAATGCCTCTTATGCATCCCCAGAGGGGACCGGTCTTGGCCTCTATTTGTCGAGAGAGCTGATCCGAGCCCTCGGCGGCGACCTCGTTTTGAAACAAAACACCAACCCGACCATTTTTGAGCTAAAGATACCGAGAAAATATTTCACAGATTTTTAGGAGGTAAAAGATGGGAAAATTCATATTGTGGATAGAGGATGAAGCACAGGTTGATACCGCAAGGATTAGAAAGCTCAAAAGAGAGCTGCCTGAAGGATATTCCATAAAGTTGTTTGAAAGGCCATACGAACTC
>WFZT01000047.1 GCA_015489415.1 Caldifarciminota bacterium
ATACAAATCCGGACTCTCATGGCACACCGAAACCGTCGATACGACGGGGACCGTGGGAAGGAATACTTCAATAGCTCTGGATGCAAACGGCATCCCACACATAAGCTATTACGATGTGACCAATGGAAACCTTAAGTATGCCTGTAAATGCAGCGGAGCATGGGATATTTACATTCTTGATGAACCGGGAGATATAGGTTACTACAGCTCAATGGTTCTGGATGATAACGGGGCTCCCCATATTAGTTATTACGATTACACCAACAGGGACCTGAAATACATAACAACTGCTATTTCACTTTTCAGCCCTCTCGGTGGAGAAACATGGAATGTAGGGGCGAACGCTACACTGAAATGGGGTGGGCCAAAGGATGTGGATGTATATATCTCCCTCCAGGGCGGTAACTCGTGGCAATCGCTCTTCACCGGCATATCAGGAACGGCAGTTGGGGATACATGGCTGTATAGCTTTCAGGTGCCGCACATACCCACACATTATGCAAAAATCAAGATTGTCTATGCCAATTTTGATCAGAATGACCCGCTAAACTACGCAGTTTCCGATACATTCTTCACCATCCAATCCACAGTAACACTTCTAACATTTAATGCCAGCCCAGGTGATAATGGAAATGTGCATCTCGCATGGAGAACTGATCCGGGACCCGATGAATTGGCCGGATACAATCTCTATAGAATCGATGCCAATGGGAATGAGATAAAAGTCAACGATGCCCTCATTACGAACCTCGAATACATAGACCATCCAGGTGGATTTGTTATAGCTTATGCACTGGGGGCTGTAAACGGACTCGGAGAAGAGTACAGAATCGGTGAAGTGCCATTTCTTGCCTCTGATAAACCGATTGAAATCTTACCCTCTCTATTGAGAAATGATGGACATATAGTCTTCTTCGTTCCCCCTTCGACTCTCTATTCAAGCTCCGAACATGTGGTGCTCTCCATTGTTGATGTATCAGGAAGAACCGTGAAAAAACTCGTGAATAAAAACCTTAAACCCGGTGTCCATTTTGTAAGACTTAACACTGATAATCTACATGAAGGTTGCTACTTCGCAGTTTTAAGAACAGGGGAAAGTTACAAGAAGGTTGCAAGATTCCAGGTCATCGGCAGGTGATTGCCATGATGCGCTTCAGAATTCTTAAAATTTTGACATTTCTGCTACCCCTTTATCTCAATGCGTATGTCTATATTTTCACCGACATGGGGGATGTGTTCAGGTCGCAGGATGGAGAGAATTACTCACTTGTTTCCAACACCGGATTTAACGACAATATCTCCCTCCTCTTTATTAGCGAAACCCAGGGCTACATGCTCACGAGAAATGGGATTATTCTCAAGACACAGGATAGAGCTGAGAGCTGGCAGGTGATATCTTCTATACCCGCTGGTGATGCTGTGGACTTCTTGAATGCTGCAGGAAACTTTTATGTCCTCACGGCCTCAGGTGATGTTTACAAAGGGCCAAGCATAAACGCCTTGACCCTTTCATCTTCAATAAGCGGAACAGGCTTTGTGTCACTTGCCTTTGACGGGACGTATCTTTATGCGCTTGGTAGTAGTGGAGACGTATGGAGGGAACCGACAAACGGTAGCTGGAATCTTGTGGGCTCAACAGGTTCAATGGATATGGCAGGAATAGGTGTGCATGGAGATACATTGTTTGCGGTGAATTACTATGGAGATGTGTTTAGGTCAATGAATAACGGAGTTACATGGCAGATGTGTGCGACAGTATCACAGATGGGAGTCGTGGATATAATGGTGACGGAGGATGGGCTTGTGCTGATAGTATTTGATACTGGCGAGGTAATGGAGGAGACATCGAAGGGGTGGCAGTATTTAGGAACGGTATCACAGGTAGGAGTGAAGGGAATTGCAGCGAGTGGAGTGCCGACAGTGATAGGAGACACGATACCGGGAATGAGGAGGTTTATGGTGTATCCAGTGGTGACGAGCAGATATTTGAGGGTGGAGTCAGGCGAAGGGATGGTGGAGATATATTCGATAGATGGGAGACTGGAGAGGTCATTATTCAAGAGGTCGGGTGAGATTGAGATAGACATCGGGAATCTTGCATCCGGAGTGCACTTTGTGAGGATGGGACAGGATGTTGTGAGGATAGTAAAATTTTAAGATGTAGCTCCTTGCCTTTCTCCTCCCCCCGAAAAGAATTTATGCGGGGGGAGGAGATTTTTGGATGCAAGTATAGGCAATCCATTCCACCTTGAAGGCTTGCAAATAACTCATCCATAAACTCTGGTTGTAAGGACTAATAGCTTCTACACCCAATAGACTCATCCTGTGGGGGCCCAAAACACGAGATACTGCCATGTGTGCGGGTAGAGCGCACATGTTTAAGCAAATTTGTGTCCATATCTGTCGATTTTTTGAGGAAATCTCCTTTTCTAACTTTATACACTCCGTGCATGGTGACATTTTCTGACAGGCCCCAAAATAGTTGACCGTTTTAGTAGATTATTTTATCCTTATCCCCAATTCATTCGGAGGTTGAAAAGTATGGGAAAAATGGATCAGGTTTTTGAAAAACTGAAAGAAGTTATCGAGCCCACAACGGGTAAAGACATCGTTTCACTTGGATTGGTCAAAGACGTATCAATAGAGGGGAACAAGGTAACCTTTGTTCTCAGTGTCCCCATGGGGGCAAACGCTGACGAGCTTAGAAAAGCAGCGCGTCATGCCCTTCTTCAGATAGATGGAATTGATTTAGTTTCCATCCAGATTGAAGGGAAAAAGAAGATAGAGCCACCAAAACTGAGGCTCACAGACGAATCCGGAAAGGGAAAGATTCTCGGCGTAAAACACATCTTCGCAATTGGAAGTGGAAAGGGTGGCGTTGGAAAGTCCACGGTAGCGGCCAATGTGGCTATTTCTTTAAAACAGCTTGGCTATAAGGTTGGACTTTTTGACGGTGACATCTATGGGCCATCCATCCCCAAGATGTTTGGCCTTGAAGGGATGATTCCAAGAGTGGAAAACGATAAAATGCTACCTGTGGAAAGATACGGCGTTAAGGTTCTTTCTATTGGACTGATGATAGAAGAGGACACACCGATAATATGGAGAGGCCCACTTGTCCATAAAGCATACCAGCAGTTTTTCTTTGATGCTGACTGGGGAGAGCTTGATTTTCTCGTGGTGGACTTTCCACCAGGCACAGGTGACCCACAGATTAGTGCGATTCAGCTTGTCAATCTATCAGGTGCCGTAGTGGTCACAACTCCTCAGGAAGTGGCGCTTGCTGACGTCAGGAAGGCAATCCGTATGTTCCAGAAAATGTCTGTTGACGTCGTCGGTGTTGTCGAAAACATGAGTTACTTCAGGTGTCCAAAGTGTGGTCACGTTTCGAGAATATTCGGAGAAGGCGGTGGCGAAGAGCTCAAGAAAGAGATGGGAGTGGAATTACTCGGCGAAATTCCAATAGAGCCGCTGATTGTTAAGTCCGGGGATACCGGAGTACCTGTAACAGCCTATGATCCAGAGAGTGAGGCATCAAAGGCATTTAGAAAGATTGCAGCGAGGATTGCTGAAAAGATTGAGATGAAGGCAAAATC
>WFZT01000048.1 GCA_015489415.1 Caldifarciminota bacterium
CTGTAACCACAACGATTGTTTTTAGCCTTCTCAGGATAACATCTATGATATCCCCAAGACTTATTTCTTCTTCCTGAAATCCGTTATTCTGCACCTCATTATTTAATTCCATCGGACAATCCTCCTGACTTATATTGCTTTATTATTTCATAGACAAAACAAGTGGTCAATGTTTTCTTCTTCGTCTTCCCCGAGTCCTTTTCCGGGGCTTTTGCGCGACTGTTTCCACCTGCTGAACAGGTGTCACAGTCGTTGTTGTAGGTGCAGCAGGCTTTGCCACTGTAACGTTCCTCTCTCTGTATCTCTTGGGCATCTTTGGAACCTCAATACGGAATATCTTCATCACAGTCTCATTTCTTATGCGCATGAGCATATCTTCAAACATCCTGAAACTTTCTTGCTTATACTCCACCACAGGGTCCTTCTGCCCGTAAGCTCTAAGGAAGATGCCCTCTTTCAACATATCAAGGGAATAAAGATGCTCTCTCCACGCCGTATCAAGGGTTGTAAGGAGCACGATGCGCTCGATCTCGCGCATCCTCTCGTCCCCAAAGGCTTCCTCTCGCTCTTCGTATAGCTTTCTCACCTGCTCAAGCACAAAATCTCTAATTTCATCCTTGTTCTCAAATCTGGATATTTCGCTAAAATCTGCCAGAAACAGAAATCTCAGGTCTTCCTTGAGTCCCTCTAAATCCCATTCATCTGGTGTGTCACCCTTCAAATATTCCTCGAGTTTCTCCTCTACTATATCCACCACAAATTCATCGAGTATTTTGTTCTTCAGGTTTTCCCCATCCAGGATACGATTTCTGAGCCCGTAAATCACTTCTCTCTGCTGATTCATCACGTCGTCAAACTCGAGGAGCCTTTTCCTGATCTCAAAATTTTGCATCTCCACACGTTTTTGTGCACTTTCGAGCGCCCTGGTTACGAGCTTCGACTCAATCGGGCCCTCATCTGATTTACCCCACCTCTCCATCAGATCCATCACTTTATCCGAGCCAAACAGTCTCAGCAAATCATCCTCGAGAGAGAGGAAAAATCGAGATGCTCCGGGATCACCCTGACGACCCGATCTTCCTCTAAGCTGATTATCAATCCTCCGCGATTCGTGTCTTTCAGTCCCGATTACATAAAGTCCACAAGGCACACCTTCCTCAATGCACTTTTTAGGGTCCATTGGGCATGTAATGCCAGGTCTTGGATTTTTCGTATTAATAGCACATTCGGGCTGGGGAAATTCCATCACTACGTGGTCACGCTGCTTGAGCCTCTCATCATACTTGTATAGCCCTGAGATCAGAACTACAGAACCTGGTTTCTTAAGACTTGTGAGAATTTTCTCAACTATCTGGTCAACCGTATTATTCTCATCAGGTCTCATGCTGATGTAAGTGTACCTTATGTCATTCTTCTCAAAAAGATACTGGAGGTTTGGAATATCCCCATCAGTTTCGGGGATGACAAGAACCGATTTTCCCTGACTCACGTACTCTTTAATCTTTTTGAGTCTTTCCTCGTGCACAAGGTCATAGGCTTTTACCACGCCGGGGCCGAGCTTGATGTCTGTACCACGCCCTGCCATGTTGGTCGCAATGGTAACAGCCCCTCTCTGTCCAGCGCGAGCAACAATATGCGCCTCACGCTCGTGATGCTTTGCGTTCAATACCTGATGTGGTATCTTCCTCCTCTGCAGAAGTCTCGATAGGAGTTCGGAAACCTCCACAGAGGTTGTACCGACAAGTATAGGTCTCCCTTTCTCATGCCATTTTACAATTTCATTAATGACTGCATCGTACTTCTCTTTTTTGGTCTTGAAAATAAGGTCAGGAAAATCAACCCTTCTTACGGGTTTATTCGTGGGAATAGAAACCACATCTAATTTGTAAATCTCCCAGAACTCAGCCGCCTCAGTAGCAGCAGTTCCAGTCATTCCGGCAAGTTTCTCATACATCCTGAAGTAGTTCTGAATGGTAATCGTGGCAAGGGTCTGCGTCTCCGCCTGAATCTTCACGCCTTCCTTTGCTTCAACCGCTTCATGAAGCCCGTCAGACCATCTTCTTCCGTGCATCAGCCTGCCTGTGAACTCGTCCACAATAATGACCTTACCATCCATCACCACATAATCCACATCCTTCTCAAAAAGAGTATAAGCCTTGAGAAGCTGATTTATGGCATGAATCTGATCAGTCTTTTGAGCATACTCCCTGTAAATTCTCTCTTTCTCGTAAAATTTCTCTCTTGCGTTGAGATCAGTCCTCTTATCAATCTCTGCTATCTCGATGGAGAGGTCCGGGAGTGTAAAAAGGTCTTTCCTCTTTTTCTGAATCTCATTTCTTCCCTTTTCTGTAATATCCACACTGTTTGATTTCTCATCGACAACGTAGTAAAGCTCCTCCTCATACTCTTTAATTTTCTTATCTTTCATGAGCTCCAGCTCTATCTTGTCGACCAGTTTCATCAAACCCGGCTGCTGGAGAAGTTTAAAGAGTTTCTTGGACTTGGGAGCTCCGCGTTTTGCAAGTAAAATTTTCAGTGCTGCCTCCCTCTCTTTGCCTTCTTTCAAAAGTCTTTCTGCTTCTGAAAGGAGACGGGTGACGATTAAAGTTTGCTTCCTTACGATATCGGCCACGATGGGTTTAACGTCTTTGTATTGATCAACAGACGAATGTTCCACAGGGCCTGAAATGATAAGAGGAGTCCTTGCCTCGTCAATAAGAATGGAGTCCACCTCATCGATGATCGCATAAAAATGTCCTCTCTGCACCCTGTGCTCTGGCTGATAGACCATATTGTCACGGAGATAATCAAACCCAAACTCGTTGTTTGTCCCGTAGGTAATATCTTTTTCATACTCTGGTTTTCTCTGCTCGGGTGTCATACCAGCCTGAATCACACCTACGGATAGGCCAAGAGACTCGTAAACTGGCCTCATCCATTCGCGGTCCCTTCGGGCAAGGTAGTCATTCACCGTAACAAGATGCACGCCCACGGGCTTTTCCTTGGTTCGCCCAATAAGCGCATTAAGGTAAAGAGGCATGGTGGCAACGAGTGTTTTACCTTCACCTGTAGCCATCTCCGCGATCTTACCCTGATGCAGAACTATCGCACCAATCAGCTGAACGTCGAAGGGAATCATATTCCACTCTATGACCTCTCCTGTAACCTCCCACCTTTTTCCGACGAGTCTGCGGCACGCCTCTTTAACAAGGGCAAAAGCCTCAGGAAGAACCTCGTCCGGATCCTCTCCCTCTCTCAACCTATGCTCAAAATCTTCGGTTTTCTTCAGCAGGTCTTCATCTTTGAGCCCTTTGTAGCCCTTGTAAATTTCATTTATCTCATCAACAATTGGCCATAGCTTTTTAATAACACGCTCATTTCGAGAACCAACAACTTTCTCGAGAAGGGTTTTGAACATCTTTAGAATCGCCTCCTTGTCACATTAATTTTGAAAGATAAGAATTTTAGTCCTTCAATGCAAGGTTTATTCTACTTTTTCTTCTGTTGTCCCGCCTCCTGCTCCTCAAACTGTTTGATAGAAGATTTAAAAGAAACAAGCCAGTCGTCAACCTTGACGCTGTCAGGCAACACAAACTTTGTTGTATCAACCTTTGTCGTATCTATTGAAACCACTTCCTGTATAATCTTGCCTTTGGCATCCACAAGCTTTATTGGCAGGTTATTCCAGACATACAATTTCGCCTGGACCTGCCCGGTTGAATCGTCCTTAATTTCGTAAATGTCACAGTTTAATCCGAGAATCTTCTCCTGTCCCACAGGCTTCAGGTTCTTGATAAAATCTTTGATTACAAGGCCCGTGGCTTCGGAATTTTTAAGTGCGTCTTTCTCCTGTGGAAGGCTGCTGATTAGGTGAGTTTTCGTGGCTTCACTTAGCTTACTCGAAACGATAATTTTTCTCATCTTTTCGATAACTCCCTCTGGATCGTTGGGGATTTTTGTTCCTCTCTTCGCCTGAAAATCAACGGAATAGATGTACTCAGGAGTGACCATAGAAAGTGCTCTTGTCTCAACATTTTGACCGTTGTAATTCATCCTCGTTATGGTGTACCGAGCCTCCCGGGCTCCGTAATTATCAATATATATATCCTGCTCCACAGAGATACCCGGGTGTATCTCTGATTTACTCACAATTGTTGCCTTTTCAAAAGTGTAAATTTTGCCACTTTTCTTTAAGGCCCCTTTGGCCTGGGTCTTTGATTTTCCCTGATTACAGGAAACTCCTGCAAGTATTATCAATGCCAGAATCGGCAC
>WFZT01000049.1 GCA_015489415.1 Caldifarciminota bacterium
CAGTGAGAATTCGTATTGCCGTGGATGTAATGAATCCCCTCCTTGGTGAAAATGGGGCGGTGAGAGTATATGGGCCACAGAAAGGGTTAAGGCCTGAATACTTTGAGGCATTTGAATCAGGATTGAAAAGGCTTAGAGACGAAATCCTGAATCTCACTGGGAGGGATATAGACATTGAAGGCGCAGGAGCGGCAGGGGGTATAGCGGGAAGCTTTTATGGACTTCTGGGGGCTGAGATTGAAAGTGGGATAGAGCTTGTTCTTGAAACCCTCAAATTTGATGCCCTTTTGCAGAAGGGGGTAAATCTTGTTATCACGGGTGAGGGGAAGCTCGACTACCAGACCCTTTTTGGAAAGGCGCCACTTGGAGTTGCAAGGCACGCCAGGGAAAAAGGGATTCCAGTAATAGCCCTCGCAGGAGCCATCGAGGATGAGGATAAACTCATTTTGCATTTTGATGCCATCTTTTCCATTGTAAGAGGACCGGTAAGCCTTGAAGATGCCTTGAAGAATGCGAGAGAAAATTTAACGAATACCGTCCGCTCTCTTGGAAAAGTACTTTCAATTATCAGTCATTAATGCCTCCGTTAACTTGACCAAAATTCTGCACTTTCCCCACCCATTTTTATGGAGAAATCAAGACATACCATCTTCTAACAGGGAAAGGACTTAATAGGCAACAGGAAATCAACTCTCTATAATAAGATAGGATGGGCTATGTGCGAGACAAATTAACTCAAAATAATCAAATCTTCACTGCATCCAAAATAGCCCTCTGGACAGCAAGTTCTGTAAAGGCATACACCTTGAGCAGTTTGTATGGCTCATCCTCGGGCTCATCTTTGGAAGTTGAAACAGCAAAAATGATATCCCCATCAAAAGGTGTGTGGGATGGTCTTATAGCTCTCACAATACCATTGTGCCCAATTTCCGCCATCCTCGAGAGCGCCTCTTTGGATAGTGGAAAATCGGTTACAACAACCCCGAGAGTTGTATTCTCGCCCATTCTCACCTGCTTAAAATCAATTTTTTCAAGCAAATCAAATGATGGGATAAAACCTGAATCCCCTTCTTTTACACCTGCAACAATTGTTCCGGTCTCATCAATAATTTCCCCAAGAGCATTAACCACCACAAAGGCAAGAATATGATAACCCCCGATATCAATTTTTGAGATTCCAAACCCCGTTTTTGAAGCATGCTTCATGCCCAAGAGCTTTCCTACAGTTGCACCAGTGGCTGCGCCAAGTACACCTTCTTCCACTTCATACGACGCAGATTTTGCCGCTTCGTAGCCCCATTCTTTTGTAGGCCTCACCGAAGATGACCGATACTTAAGGTCATAAATTCCTGCGGCGGGAACAAGCGGAACAAGCGCCGCCCCCGTATCATACCCAATCCCCTGCTCTTCAAGGTATTTCATCACCCCGGTAGCAGATTCCAGGCCATACGCGCTCCCACCTGTAAGCACAATTCCATGAATCTCCCGAATCAGCTTTCCGGGCCTCAATAGATCAGTCTCATGCGAGGCAGGTGCAGACCCTCGAACTGACACAGAAGCACGTGCTCCATTTTCGAAAATAAAGACCGTACATCCAGTTCCATTTTCAATGTCAGTCTTGTGCCCTACTTTAAAGCCAAATTTTCCGGTATCCATTCCTTACCTGATGACCTTCACCCCGAGCACTTTCTCCATGTGCTTCAGCGTAAATTCGTGTGCTTCTTTATCGAAAGAATCAACACACTTTTCATGGACCTCAACCTCGTAATCTCTGTTTCTCAGGTCTGCAACGGTATAAAGAACACAGATATCCGTGCAAACTCCACAGACCGTGACCTTTTTCGGATTTAACCTGGCAAGAATATTTTCCAGATTGGTGTTGTAAAAGGCACTATAGCGGGTCTTCTTAATTCTAAATCCAGGATAGTGGGCGAGCTCAGGAACAATTTCCTCCTCCGGGGTGCCTTTAACACAGTGTGGAGGCCACATCTTAAATTCCGGGTCATCAGGTGCATGAGAATCCTGGGTGAAAATAAGTACCGCTCCTGCCTTTAGCTTTTCTTCGATCATTTCTTTTACATTTGGAATGACCTTTTCCCTGACATCATCTCCACAATAAAGGGGGTTTCCCGGCTCAAGAAACCCCCTCTGCATATCAACCACTATAAGTACTTCCTTAGCCATTTTTGTCACTTAAAACTTTTATGCCGGGAAGCTCCATCCCGGCGAGAAATTCAAGCGTGGCTCCTCCACCAGTTGAAACGTGTGTCAACTCCTCATCTTTAATTCCTGCCTTGTGGATTGCAGAAACTGTATCACCGCCACCAATTATAACTTTTGCTCCTCCTTTACACGCATCACGTACAGCTTTAGCAATTTCCACTGTCCCGTCAGAAAAATCGTCAATTTCAAAAACACCCATCGGGCCGTTCCAGAAAATCATTCCATCTGGCTTTATTGCATTTTTATAAGCTTCGATAGTTTTAGGACCTATGTCGACGCCAATCCATCCACGTTCAATTCCACCTTCAAAGTATTTCTTCTCAGCTCCCGCTGTAATTTCTTTTACCGCATAATGGTCAACGGGCAGCTTGATTTTTTCGGAATACTTTTCGAGCAGCTCTTTAACCTTCTCGAAATGCTTTTCGTCAAACAAGGAGTTACCAATCTCTTTGCCTGCCGCCTTAAGAAACGTGTAGCTCATTCCCCC
>WFZT01000050.1 GCA_015489415.1 Caldifarciminota bacterium
AGCTGACAGGACCAGAGTATCTGGAGATTAATTTTTTGAGGGGCAGCCGTGAGGTCAGGTATTTCAGGGAAATTGAGGAAGGTATCTCCATGTTGAAAAGTTCCGAAGCGGGCACTCTATTCATTCTTAATCCACCAAGTGTGGAAACCGTTTGGAAGTATGCAGTATCAGGTAAACTCCTGCCTGAGAAATCCACCGATTTTTACCCCAAAGTCCCCACCGGCCTCGTGATGTTTGATCTAAAGAGGAGTGTGTAAAAACAGAGGTGAAACCCTTTAAGCAGCGGGGGATATCTTAACCCGTTATGAAATTTTCCACCTGACATGCAAAAACTTCATCTCCCTGTGTAAGGTGTAACATTTCACAATCAAGTGATACATAAGACCACTTCTTCTACTACTTAGCGGGCGAGAGCTTATACCAATACCGATTGAGGACCATCAATAGCTCCTTGTGTAATACCAAACTTTATAGTATCAGGTGGAATTTTTATACAAAGAAAAACCATGCGTTAACAAAGAAATGTATAAGTGTTAACAATAGCCCATTCCACCCCGACCCTCCCTTCCCGGAGGGAAGGGAGGGAGTTCTGTTTCTGCTTAAGCCAGAAAAGCGGAGATCATTTATCAGAAATCTGGCAACTTCCCCTCCTTCCTCAGGGAAGGAGGGGTTAGGGGAGAATGGGGAACAAAGGATGGTTAAACTTTTAAGAAAGCTTTTCACAGTTGCCTATGTGATCAGGCGAAAATTTATAAGGGGTATATTGTCTTATCTCCTTTTTACCCTCCTCTTCGGAATGTGGAGTTCTTCGCTGAGGAATTTCCCGGTGATTGATTCAGGTGTGGTGGCTATAACCTCTGGTGGACCTTCGGCTATGACACGTCCCCCTTTGTCCCCACCTTCGGGGCCAAGGTCTATGATCCAGTCCGCTGATTTGATCACATCTAAGTTGTGTTCAATGACAAGAACAGTATTTCCACGCTCAACCAATTTTTTAAGAACTGATATGAGTTTTTTCACATCCTCGAAGTGCAAGCCAGTTGTGGGCTCATCGAGGATATAGAGTGTCCTTCCTGTTGCTACTTTTGAGAGTTCTTTTGCAAGTTTTATCCTCTGAGCCTCTCCTCCTGAGAGGGTTGTGGCAGGCTGGCCCAGCTTGATGTATCCAAGTCCCACTTCCTTTAGCAATCTGAGTTTCCTCTCAATAGCTGGAATGTCTTTGAAAAGCTCGTAAGCCTCATCAACGCTCATGTCGAGCACATCCGCTATAGATTTACCCCGGTATT
The DNA here is from genome assembly GCA_015489415.1 of Caldifarciminota bacterium. Taxonomy (GTDB): domain Bacteria; phylum Hydrothermota; class Hydrothermia; order B15-G9; family WFZT01; genus WFZT01. The sequence continues at coordinate 1,287 of WFZT01000050.1, forward strand.
TAACCTCGAGCGTTTCCCTGTTATACCTTTTGCCCTTACAAACCTCACAGGGAATATAGACATCTGGTAGAAATTGCATTTCTATCCTAACAAATCCTTCACCCTGACATGCCTCACATCGGCCACCCTTTACGTTGAATGAGAATCTGCCGGGTGTATATCCCCTCATCCGGGCCTCAGGCAGGGAAGCAAAAAGCTCCCGGATGGGTGTAAAAGCTGATGTATAGGTTGCAGGATTGGACCGTGGTGTCCTTCCAATAGGTGACTGGTCAATATCTACCACTTTGTCAATAAATTCCAGTCCCAGAATTCTATCGTGTTCTCCCACATCCACCCTGGAATTGTAGAAATGTCTCATGAGGGCATTTTTTAACGTATCCTGCACCAGAGTGGACTTTCCAGAGCCAGAAACACCGGTTACCACCACAAAAAGGCCCAGCGGAATCTTCACGGTGATGTTTTTCAGATTGTTGGCCCGTGCTCCCTCGACGATCAGCCACTTTCCGGTGGGTTTCTTTCTGACAGTGGGGACAGGTATCCTTTTTCTCCCTGAAAGATATTTGCCGGTCAGCGATTTTGTGCTTTTCTTTATCTTTTCTGGGGACCCCTTTGCCACCACATAGCCCCCTTTCTCACCGGCTCCGGGCCCAAGGTCTATGATGAAGTCTGCATGCTCAATTGTGTATTTGTCATGCTCGACAACGATTACGGTGTTCCCAAGGTCTCGGAGTTTAAGGAGTGTATTAACCAGTCTCGCGGTATCCCTTGGATGAAGGCCTATTGTGGGCTCGTCGAGAACATAAAGCACACCGGTGAGTCCTGAGCCTATCTGGGTTGCCAGTCTCACCCGCTGGTCCTCACCGGCAGAGAGGGTTTCGGTTGGTCTATCAAGTGTGAGGTAATCAAGCCCAACATCCAGCAGGAATCCAAGTCTTGAGCGAATTTCTTTTAGAATCTGACGCGCAATGATTTCTGCCTTCCCTGTGGGACTAAATTCCTTAAAGAAATCATAAGCCTCTTTTATGGTCATACGAGTGATATCGTGAATGGATTTGCCCTCGATTTTTACTGAAAGTGCTTCTCTGCGGAGTCTCGAGCCCCCACAAACAGGACAGGTTTTCTTAACCATGTAGCTTTCGATTTCATTTTTTACCCAGTCTGATTCAGTACTTTTGTATCTTCTCCAGAGATGTGGGATTACACCCTCGTAGAAGTAATAATCGGACTCAAAATTGTCTGAATTCAGCGAAT
>WFZT01000051.1 GCA_015489415.1 Caldifarciminota bacterium
CAATCTCCGATGGTGAAATTGTGGCAGGGACATCCACAGGAGGTGTGTTTTTCAAACTATTTGGCAGAGTGGGTGATACGCCATTAATCGGAGCTGGAACCTACGCCACAAGCTTCGGCGGTGCCTCAGCAACAGGAATAGGGGAAGGAATCATCAGGGTGGTTTTATCCAAGAGTGCATGTGATTTTATGAGGATTGGCGTTTCGGCACCAAAAGCTGCCGAAGCAGTGATTGACATTGTAAATTCATCTGTGAAAACGGCAACAGGTATAATCACAATTGATAACATGGGGAATATTGGCTTTGCCCACAATACACCCACAATGCCGGTTGCATACATTAAGGATGGGGAAGAGTTTGTTTACATCTCACCTGATGAATAAAGCAAAAAAATATTGAGTGTGTATGCCCCACGCACGGAGTGCGTGGGAACAAACGCAGGTGAGGGCCTTTTGAGAAAACAATGATTCGAATTTTGCTCTAATAGGTTCGATTGCATCTGATCTTGTTCGAAAAATATTAGGGCTAAAGCTGTTTTCATGAGGTGGGCCGCGCACGAAGTGCGCGGCCCACCTCATGCCCCATCTTACCCTCAGCTTTTTTAACTCCATGCCTAAAATTTCAACTCTAATTCAGTAAATCACCGCTGCAAGACACAATTTGAAACTTCGCAAGATTGTGCATTTATCACCATTTTACAGGTATTTTGGCGCCCAAAAGGTTCTTGACAAATTAGTCGGCCTTACTTATAGTAAATTTTTGCTACATGATGAAAAAGTCATTGAGTAGAACTCATAATCGGCCCACCCCACCAAACCCAGAGGAGAGATTATGGAGGAAATTCTTAGAGTCGATAATGTGTTTTTGAGCTTCGGGGGTGTTAATGCCCTCTTTGATGTAAGTCTCACCGTTTACAAAAGGGAAATTTTCTCGATCATCGGGCCGAACGGAGCAGGGAAAACTTCACTCCTCAACTCAATCAGCGGATTTTATCACCCTCAGAGAGGAAGCATATACTTCGAAGGGAAAAACATCACCAACCTCCCATCTCACAAACGGGCTGAGCTTGGAATCGCCCGCACCTTCCAGAACATTGAGCTCTTCAAAGGAATGACCGTTCTCGACAACCTCATGCTTGGAGCCCACATTCACATGAAGTCAGGAGTACTCTCAGGCGGAATCTACTGGGGATTCGCCGAAAAGGAAGAGCTTGCCTTCAGAGAAAAGATTGAAGAAATCATTGATTTCCTTGAGATCGAGCACATTCGATACGCTGTCACAGGTCAGCTATCCTACGGACTTCAAAAAAGGGTCGAGCTCGGGAGAGCACTTGCCATGGACCCGAAAATCATTCTCATGGATGAGCCCATGGCGGGCATGACTATCGAAGAAAAAGAGGACATGGTCCGTTTTATCATTGACATAAACGAGGAAAGGGATATCACCGTTGTGCTCATCGAGCATGACATGGGCGTTGTCATGGACATTTCAGACCGGGTTGCAGTCCTTGATTTCGGCAAAAAGATTGCTGAAGGCAAGCCCGAAGAAGTCAAGAACGATCCGAAAGTCATAAAAGCTTATATCGGCGAAGAAATTTAACTCTCAACCTTAAAGGGAGATTGCTTATGGGTAACTATACCTTCCCGAAACTTCTCAGGGAGAAGTACCTCAAGTGGGGTGATAGCAGGATTGCCATCAGAGAAAAAGACTATGGGATATGGAATGAAGTTACATGGAAGGGGTACTATGAGATCGTAAAATACTTTGCCCTCGGTCTCAAAAAACTGGGCTTCGAAAGGGGAGAGCACGTCTCCATCATTGGCCATAACGAGCCAGAATGGGTCTACGCCGAAATCGCCACTCAGGCCCTTGGAGGCGCTGTAATTGGGATTTATCCTGATTCAACTCCGCCTGAAATCAAGTACATAGTCGAGCTATCCGATTCTGTTTATGTCGTCACAGAAGATCAGGAGCAAACTGATAAAGTCCTCGAGATCAAAGACGAGCTTCCGCTGGTGAGAAAGATTATCTACTGGGACCCAAAGGGAATGAGAAACTACAAGGACCCCATATTAATGAGCTTCCAGCAGGTTGTCGAACTTGGAAAGGAATTTGAAAAAGAGCACCCTGATCTTTTTGAAGAGGAGATTGATAAGGGGGATGAAGAAGATATTGCCCTCATCCTTACGACTTCCGGGACAACTTCCATGCCAAAACTCGCCATGCTGTCCCACAAAAACATGATTAAGATGGCTGAAAACCTCCTCGTGAAAGTTGACCCCATGTATCCGGACGATGAGTTTGTCTCCTTCCTGCCTCTTGCGTGGGTAGGCGAGCAGATGATGTCAGTTTCAGGTGGACTCCTCATCGGTTTCAAGGTTAATTTCCCTGAAGAGCCCACCACTGTTTCAGAAAATATCCGTGAAATAGGGCCACATGTTATGTTTTCCCCACCCCGTGTCTGGGAAGGTATCGTATCCACAATTCAGGTAAAAATTGAAGATACAACTCCGTTCAAGAGATTTATTTACAACACATTTATGCCTGTCGGCTACAAAATGGCCGATTTCAAATTTAACAAGCAAAAACCGCCTCTCAAGTGGAAAATTCTCTATAAGATCGGTTACTGGATGCTCTTCAGGGCCCTTAAAGACAGAATTGGAATGTCACGAATCAGGAAGGCCTACACAGGCGGTGCAGCCCTCGGGCCTGATGTCTTCAGGTTTTATCACGCAATCGGTGTAAACCTTAAGCAGATTTATGGACAAACAGAGATCGCAGGGATCTCCGTTGTCCACCGCGACGACGACATTAAATTTGAAACAGTCGGAAAACCTATCCCCGAAACCGAAATCAGAATCTCAGAAGAGGGCGAAATTCTCTCAAGGTCTCCCAGTGTATTTAAGGGGTATTACAAGAACCCCGAGGCAACAGCCGAGGCCTTAAAAGATGGATGGCTGCACTCAGGAGATGCTGGGTACATTGACGAAGATGGACATCTTGTGGTCATTGACCGTATGAAAGATGTTATGCGGCTCTCAGATGGAAGCATTTTCTCGCCTCAATACATTGAGAACAAGCTAAAATTCAGCCCATACATCAAAGAGGCTGTGGTCTTTGGGAAACAAAAACCCTTTGTAACGGCATTTATTAACATTGATTTTGAAAATGTGGGTAAGTGGGCAGAAAATCACCAGATACCCTACACTTCGTACACCGACCTCTCTCAGAAACCGGAGGTATATGAGCTCATCAGAAAGGATGTAGAGAAGGTAAACAAGCAGCTTCCAGAGGCTGCGAGGATAAAGAGATTCTTGATTTTGCACAAACAGCTCGACGCAGATGACCAGGAGCTTACCCGTACAAACAAAGTCAGGAGGAGATTCATTGAGCAAAAGTACAAGGACCTCGTTGAAGCACTATACGAAGGCAGGGAAAGAGTTGATGTTCAGGCAAAGGTCAAATACAGGGACGGTAGAGAGGCAATAGTAAAGGCTTCGGTTAAGATTGAAAACATGTTTTAACAAGGGAGGTTAGACCTTGCAGTATTTTATCCAGCTCATAGTAACCGGGCTCGTTTTAGGAAGTGTTTATGCAATGGTGGCCCTGGGATTCGTTTTAATTTACAAATCCTCGAGTGTTATCAACTTTGCCCAGGGTGAGCTCGTATTAATTGGCGCCTATATGGCCCTCTGGCTCACAGTATCCCTTCATATTCCATTCCTCCTGTCCTTCATCATAACGCTGATTTTCGCCGTCTTACTGGGATTTGCTATTGAGAGGCTGTTTTTAAGACCCATGATTGGTGAGCCTATCCTTTCAGTGATTATGCTAACCATCGGACTATCCGTATTCCTCCGTGGACTTGTTATTATCCTCTGGGGAACCGAGACTCGTGTTTTTCCACCGATTTTCTCGGAAAATCCTGTTAAAATCGGCTTTGTGCGAATTTCTCAGGTTTACCTCTGGTCATTGGTCCTCTCCGTGATATTCCTCGTCATTTTCACCCTCTTCTTTAAATATACGGACATTGGAATCGCTATGAGGGCAACGGCTGACGACCAGACAGCAGCGCTATCAATGGGAATTTCGGTAAAGAAAGTTTTTGCTATGGCCTGGGCAGTCGCCGCAGTAGTCGCTGCTGTTGGTGGGATACTGCTCGGAAATATCAATGGAATTAACATTTCTGTCGCCGAATTCGGGCTGAGGGTATTCCCCGTGGTAATTCTTGGAGGTCTTGATTCTGTGCCCGGGGCAATAATCGGCGGCTTCACTATTGGAATTATTGAAAACCTTGCAAGTGGATACCTCGACCCTTACTTCGGAGGCGGGACACGGGAAGTTACCGCATTCATCATCCTCGTCATAGTTCTCATGATAAAACCATACGGTCTTTTTGGACTTGAAAGGATAGAGAGGGTATAGCCATGTATAGATTACCATGCGGCACCTTTAATACAACTTATAAGCAGGATATGGCGCTCTTCAGGACGAAGTTCCTGAAGTTCTGGATGGCTGTATTTTTTATCGCTCTGATCGTATTTCCATTTGTGTCGAATTATTACTTCCTTTCACTGGCCAACCTCATAGGGATAGCCATTATTGGCGCACTTGGACTAAACATTTTGACTGGCTTTGCCGGGCAGATTTCTCTTGGTCACGGCGCTTTTATTGGTGTAGGCGCCTACACCTCTGCTCTACTCGTGATGAGACTGCATTTCCCTTTCTGGATAGCCATTATATTTGCCGGATTTTTTACAGCAATTGTCGGCCTCATCTTTGGGATCCCATCTTTAAGGGTGAAGGGGCTATATCTTGCCATTGCGACACTGGCGGCTCAAGTAATCATCAACTTTGTTATGATACACTGGTCAAGCCTCACCAAGGGCACATCAGGACTTCCTGTTAATCCACCGTCACTTTTCGGATTCGTATTTGATACTGACAAAAAATACTACTTCCTGACCATGTTTTTCGCAGTGCTTGCCACGACTTTTGCCAAAAATTTACAGAGAAGTCGAGTGGGACGGGCATTTATGGCAATTCGTGATAACGACCTTGCAGCGGAGATTATCGGGATAAACCTTTACAAATACAAACTCCTTGCGTTCTTTGTCAGCTCCTTTTATGCAGGTGTGGCAGGTTCCTTGTGGGCCCATTACGTCACAATCATCACACCTGAGCACTTCACCCTTAGTGTTTCGGTAGATTACCTTGCCATGATCATCATTGGTGGCGTTGGAAGTGTACTTGGTTCCATTTACGGAGCAATCTTCATGGTCCTATTACCTGAAATTTTAAAGCTGATCGCCGGTGCTCTGTCCGGAATCTATCCTTCTATAGGTAATTTCGTTTCCGCAATGAGGGATGTGGTTTTTGGGTTGACCATTATTCTGTTTCTTATTTACGAGCCAGATGGCCTTAATCACAGATGGCAAATGATTAAGGCCTACTGGAAGTTATGGCCATTCTCTTATTAGGCTAATTTAAAAGGAGGTGTAACATGATGTACAAATGGCTAAAGGGGATAGCCTATCCCCTCGTGATTGTGGCCCTTGTGGCCATGGGTATGGTGTTTACACCGGGCAGAGCAGAGGCGAAAAAGGAGATCAAAATCGGTGCATTATTCGATATTACCGGACCTACCGGTGACGTCGGCGCCCCATACGCTGATGGTGTTCGCGACTACGTCCGCTACATTAATGAAAAGGGAGGGATCGGCAACGGGGTCAAGATCAAACTCATCTGGACCGACTATCAGTACAAAGTTCCCCAGGCAATCTCAACCTACACAAAATACGTCAAGCAGGATCATGTTGTCGCTATCATTGGTTGGGGAACCGGTGACTCTGAGGCATTGAAAGAGAAGGTTGTTAAGGACAAAATTCCTTACATCTCAGCCTCATTCTCTCAGCATCTTGTCTGGCCACCAAAATGGAACTTCCTCGCCGCTACCACTTACGCAGACCATGTAAGAGCTGTGATGAAATACATGAAAGACCACTGGAACAAAAATAGACCTCTCAGAATGGCCCTGATTTACAACGATACAGGCTATGGTAGGGCACCAATAAAACCTGCCAAAGAGTATGCAAAAAAACTTGGTATTGACCTCGTTGACATTGAGCAGGTAGGCCTCCGCGCCCTCGAGGCAACCTCCCAGCTTCTGAGAATCAAGCAGAAGAAGGCAGACTTTGTATTCATTCAGGAAACATTCATGGCAACCAGCACAATTCTCAAAGATGCCAAGAAACTCGGGATGGACAATGTAATCTTCACCGGTAATTTCTGGAGTAGTGGTCAGAAACTGGCCGAGCTGGCCGGGGATGCGGCCGAGGGATATCTCGGCGCCATGCCTTTCGGCATCTGGTCTGATAATTCAGAAGGAATCAAGTTTGCCAAGATGCTCAATGCCAAGTATCATCCAAACATCAAGTACAGAGACCCTCAGTATGTTACGGGTCTGGTCAACGCAATGGTCATGATTCATGCCGTTGAGATGGCCCTCAAAGCAAAAGGAGGAAACTACAAGAAGGTTAAAGGTGAGGACGTTTACAAGGCATTTGAGTCCATGAAGAACTTTGACACGAAGGGACTCACCACACCTATATCCTACAGTCCTTATGATCACAGAGGAGCGAAAGGAATTAGACTTGTAACGATTAAGAATGGGAAACTGGTAGCAGCCACAGATTGGTTCAATGTCCCACCTGTACCTGAGTGGGAGAAGAAGGGAGAATAAAAATAATTTAGGGCGGCGCCCTTCGGGCGCCGCCCTAAAACACTCATAAAATTATGCTCGTACTCAACAACATTGAAGTTATATACAACCAGGTGATCCTCGTTCTGAAAGGCGTCTCGTTAGAAGTTCCTGATGGTGACATCAGGGCACTTCTCGGCGCCAATGGAGCGGGGAAAACTACTACCCTTAAGGCCATCTCCGGACTCCTCAAAGAAGAGGACGGAGAGGTAACGGACGGCTCCATCGAGTTTAACGGTGAAAGAATAGATAAAAAGAGCGCAGAAGAAATCGTTAAGATGGGCATTTTTCAGGTCATGGAAGGGAGACGTGTTTTCGAGCACCTTACAGTCGAAGAAAATCTCCGTGCAGGTGCATACACTCGAAAGGACAAACACAATGTCAAAAGCGACATGGAAATGGTCTATTCCTACTTCCCCAGACTTAAAGAGCTCCGACACAGAGTTGCAGGCTACCTCTCTGGTGGTGAGCAGCAGATGCTTGCTATTGGAAGAGCCCTTATGGCGCGCCCCAAACTCATGCTCCTTGACGAGCCTTCCCTTGGACTCGCGCCACTGCTTGTTAAAGAAATCTTCGATATTATCGAGAGAATCAACAAAGAAGAGGGTGTTGGAATCCTTATCGTCGAGCAGAATGCTATGGCCGCTCTAAACATCGCCACTTATGGCTACATTATGGAAAACGGAAGAATTGTTATGGACGGACCTGCAGAAAAGCTTAAAGAGAACCCCGACGTAAAAGAATTTTACCTCGGCCTCACACAGGTCGGTAAGAAAAAGAGCTTTAGAGAGGTGAAACATTACAAGAGAAGAAAGAGATGGCTAACCTGATGGGAGGTGATTGTGGACCTAAAAGCTAAACGTGAGAAAAAATTAAGGGAAATTGTTAAATTTGCGTACCAAAACTCACCCGCGTTTAAAAAGCGCATGGATGATGCGGGACTAAAACCCGATGATATCAAAACCATCGAAGACCTTGAGAAAATTCCTGTGATCCGGAAAGATAATCTGGTGGAAATTCAGGGCCAGAATCCACCTTTTGGCGGGCTTTTAGCTGTTCCTCCACAAAATCTTAAAAGAATTTTTCAATCGCCAGGGCCCATCTATGATCCGCAGGGAGAGGAAGAGGATTACTGGAACTGGAAAGAGCCGCTCCTTGCAGCTGGCTTCACACAGGATGACAGTGTAATCAATACCTTTTCTTACCATCTCTCACCGGCAGGAATAATGTTTGACGAGGGGCTCAGGTCCATTGGAGCCACTGTGGTTCCTACAGGTGTTGGAAATACCGAGCTACAGGTTAGAATTATAAACGACCTTGGTGTAACAGGCTTTATAGGCACTCCGAGCTTTCTCATTACACTTTTAAAAAAGGCTGAGGAGCTCGGACTTAATTTTACGATAAACAAGGCTTTTGTAACTGCTGAGCCCTTTACACCATCTCAGAGGAAAACCTTTGAAGAGCATGGAATAAAGGCATTTCAGGGCTATGGTACAGCCGATGTAGGGGCAATTGCCTTCGAATGTGAATACCGGGAAGGTATGCATGTTATTGAAAATCTTATTCTTGAAATTGTTGACCCATCAACCGGGAAACAACTGCCTCCAGGGGAAGTGGGAGAGGTCGTTGTCACACTGTTCAATAAAACTTATCCGCTGATCAGATTTGGAACCGGTGACCTTTCCAAACTTCTTGAAGAGCCATGTAAGTGTGGAAGGGAAACAGAAAGAATCGCTGGTTTTATGGGAAGAATTGGCGATGCCGTGAAGGTTAGAGGTATGTTTATTCATCCTGGCCAGATCGCTGGCGTGTTGAAACGATATGAAATTTTTGCTGACTTTGTCGCAGAGGTCACACGTGAAGGTGAGAGAGACTTTCTAAAACTGCAGGTGGAAGCTACGAACACCGATGAGGCTGAAAAATTGAGAGAAGAATTACTTGCGAAACTCCGGGATGTCTTAAGGGTTCGCGTGGATAAGCTTGAATTTGTTCCTTTAAATAGTGTAAAATCAGAAAAGAAAATAATTGACAAAAGGGAATGGAAATAAGGAGGAAATGAGATGTTTGTTAAAGATGTTATGACACCAAGTCCCATAACGGTAACTCCAGACACCCTCGTGATTGACGCCGAGAAGACCATGAGGGAAAACAAAATCCGTGCTCTACCTGTGGTGAAGGGGGACAAGCTCGTCGGGATCGTTACCATAAACACCCTGAGAGAGGCAATGCCCTCGAAAGTCACCACCCTGAGCCAGCACGAAATTCAATATCTCCTTCTTAAGCTGAAAGTTGAAGATGTGATGACCAGAAATCCCATAACGGTCAACGAGAATGCTCTGCTCGAGGAAGCCGCAATTCTGATGAACAAGTACAGAATCGGGCATTTGCCTGTTCTAAACGACAAAAAGAAGTTAGTGGGGATAATCACGGAAACAGACATATTCAAAACCATGATCAAAATCCTCGGACTTGAGGAAGAGGGTATAAGGCTGACCATCGAGGATGTCCCTGTGGAGGCTGGTAAGATTGCGGATATAATTTGCACTATTTCACAGTTTAACCCCTTGATCTTGAGTCTTACAACCCTGATGTCACCGGATAAGAAAAAGAGAACCATTGTAATGAGAATCAAAGTTGCAAACCCTGATAGAGTATTCTCTACTTTAAGAGACAAAGGCTACAAACTTTTCGTAAAATATTAGCATTTGCGGGAGCTCCCCGGCTCCCGCATCTTCAATTCAGCAGAATCAATTTCCTGAAGAAAAATACAGAGTTGCATTCTCCCAATCTAAAGATATCGCCTCTATACCAGTTAACCCCAAGAACGAATTCTTTGAGAGAAAATTGCATGATGGAAGAGGCTAAAATTTAGCAAGTGTGTTCGCATATTTCCAAACGCAAAAAATTTTTCCCCCGCATGAATACTTGCTTTGAGAATATCAATGATGGGGTGCAACAAATCTCAAATTTCCTTGACAGTTGTTTTTTAACGGATTTAAGATAATTTTTTAATTTTTCTGCCGGAATGCGGCGATAATAAAATATTGTCTTGCTCTTTAAATTCAATAGGAGGTACGATATGGTGGGTATACTACTTGTGTTAATGGCGGTACAGCCGCTATTAACACCCAAAACACATCCTGTAAAAATGCAGGAGGGAATAAAATCTGTCCCCCACACTATAAACTATCAAGGATACCTGACAACAGCTGATAACAATCCTGTTAGCGATACGCTGAACATGGTATTCGCCCTTTACAGAACCCAAAATGGCGGAAATGCCCTCTGGGAAAGTCCTCAAATGAATGTAGCTGTTCTTAACGGTGTGTTCAATGTGATTCTTGGAGAGAATACCCAGATACCTGACTCAGTGTTTAATGGAGGTGATGTCTGGCTTGAGATAAGGATAAATGGTACTCCATTGACTCCGAGACAAAAGGTTGTGAGTGTTGGATACAGTTACAGGGCAATAAATTCTGATTATGCGGCAGATGCAGGTCATGCTGTCAATGCTGACACTTCTGGTTACGCATTCAACACTGATACTGCCAATTTTGCAATTAATGCGGGACACTCCACCACTTCTGACACTACAAACTACGCAGAGATTGCGGGTCACGCAATTCATGCAGACACTGCTGGTTATACCATGCACTCTGATACGGCTAACTTTGCGACCAATGCCGTACACTCCGTAACTGCTGACACGGCTAACCATGCGATAAATGCAGACCATGCTTTCATCTCTGATACGGCGGCTTATGCGGTGCATTCTGATAGTGCAGGTTATGCAGCAAATGCTGGCTATACCGCCCATTCTGACACTGCAAACTATGCAGTGAATACCGAACATGCCCTCAATGCCGATACCTCTAGTTACGCGATGCATGCGGATACTACGACTTACGCAATCAATGCCGGGCACGCTATCAATGCTGACACAGCTAACTACGCGATGAGTGCAGAGCATACTGTTAGCGCTGACACCGCTGATTACGCAACAAATGCCACACATGCTGTCACCTCTGACACAGCGAATTACTCAGGAAACGCAGGGCACGCCCTAACTGCAGATACTGCTGGATATTCTCTACATTCTGATACTGCAAGTTATGCAACAAATGCAGGGCATACTGTCCATGCCGATACAGCGAGTTATACCATGCATGCTGATACTGCGAGTTTTTCCACTCATTCCATCACAGCGGACACGGCGTTGTTTGCCCATGTTGACAGCGTGAGCTTTGCGTCATCCGCCCACCATGCGGATACAGCGACTCATGCCCTCGTTGCGGATACAACCTACCATTATATCAATCAGTTTACACATGCTGACACAGCCGATTTTGCGATGCATGCTGCTGTTGCGGACACTGTTTCTCACATGATTGGACAGACCACTCATGCTCAGACTGCGGACACTGCAGGTTATGCCACGAATGCAGGACATTCTATTAGCTCTGACACTTCAAATTACTCGACAGAAGCAGCTCACGCTGTCACTGCTGACACTGCAGGTTATGTGATATATGCTGATACGGCTAACTATGCGACAAATACTGGGCGTGCAGTCAACTCAGACACGGCAGATTATGCGACAAATGCGGGTCATAGCAGTATTGCTGACACATCGAATTATGCGGCGAGTGCGATGCATGCTGTTCATGCTGACTCAGCTAATTATGTTGCATATGCTGATACGGCGGGTTATGCGGTGGGTGCTGGACATGCTGTGACTTCAGACACGGCAGGCTATGTGATTCGTGCGGATACTGCAGATTACTCAATAAATGCAGGGCATTCCGTAAATTCTGACACAGCTAACTTTTCAACAAATTCGGGTCATGCGGTGACTGCGGACACATCGGGTTATGCGGCGAATACAGGGCTTGCCGTTCATGCTGACACGGCGAACTATGCAACAAATGCCGGGCATGCTGTCAATGCCGACACAGCGAGCCATGCTTTAATTGCCGATTCGATTGCAGGGGCACCACCGAGTCCGTGGAAGGTGGAAGGTAACATCATCTACCCTGTATCAAGATACGGATTGGCCATGGATGAGACTGACACGCTTTTCGGAGACAGTGCGATCACGCACATAAATCTTGGTCATGGCTCGATAACTGGTTTACCTGGAGTCAACCGCAGGTACTCTGCGGTTTTGAGTGGCCTCCTCAATAGATCATGGGCTGATTTTTCGGTAGTAGCTGGAGGATATTACAATTGTGCTGATTCAGACTTAGTCTTTGTGGGAGGTGGTGAACTCAACACAGCGTCAGGACATGAATCCATTATTGTCGGCGGTGTGGCCAACACAGCGTCAGGATTTAGGTCCTTCGTCGGTGGTGGGCACGGAAACACAGCATCTGGATATAATTCCATTATTGTCGGTGGTGAGTACAACAACGCGTCAAGATTTCTGGCCTTTGTCGGCGGAGGATATAAGGATACGGTATCAGGAGATTATTCCGCAGTCGTGGCGGGATATCACAACAGTGCTGATACTCCTTATTCCTTTATCGGGGGTGGAAAGCATAACCATACATCAGGAGTTAATTCATTCATAGGGTGTGGTTCTGCCGACACAGTGTCAGGATTTTCTTCCTTTGTCGGAGGAGGATTTAATAATATAGCGTTAGGAGATTACTCAGTTATTGTGGGAGGATATTACAACCAAGTTGATTCAGCTTATTCTTTTATCGGAGGTGGGTATGGGAACAGGGTATCAGGTGATACATCCTTCGTCGGGGGCGGAAAAAATAACCATGCATTGGGGGCTTTATCATTCGTTGGTGGCGGTGCTGCTCACACAGCGTCAGGATTTGGTTCATTCGTCGGAGGCGGATATCACAACCGAGCTGATACGGCTTATGCTTTTATAGGCGGCGGTGCAGAAAATACAGCGTCAGGATGGGGTTCCATTGTTGTTGGGGGATGGCGAAACAGAGCATCAGGAGCTTATTCGTTTGTCGGAAGCGGAGATCGTGACACAGCATCAGAATCTTATTCCTTTATTGGAACTGGAGAATTTAACACAGTGCACGGACCGTTTTCCTTTATTGGAGGAGGATTTATTAACACAGTGTCAGAATGGTATTCCTTTATCGGGTCAGGACTGAAAGACACAGCATCAGGATACGTCTCCATTGTGGTTGGGGGCGAGGGCAATATATCTGGCGGGGAATATTCCTTTGTCGGCGGCGGATATCATAACCGTGCCGATTCAGGCTATACCTTTGTAGGAGGTGGTTCTTCTGATACAGCCTCGGCCCGCTATTCGGTTGTTGTTGGTGGATTTGGAAATAACGCATCTGGAGATACATCGTTTGTTGGAGGAGGAAAGAATAATAATGCGTCAGGAATTCTCTCATTCGTAGGTGGCGGTTACGCTGATACAGCGTCGGGAGATTACTCAACCGTTGTCGGTGGAAAATATAACAAAGCGTTTGGAGATTGGTCTTTAGTCGGGGGCGGGTGGGGCAACAGAGCGTCAGGTTATACTTCCTTTGTCGGCGGGGGAATCTTTAACCGGGCTGATTCATCCTATTCCTTTGTGGGTGGTGGAGCTGTAAACACAGCGTCAGGACGGTATGCCGTTGCCGTTGGCGGATGTTGCAACACTGCTGATGGTGAATATTCGTTTGCATTTGGCGATTCTGCCCATACAAATGGCCACGATAGTACTGCTGTGTTTTACTGGGGCGACAATACGGGACACTTCTTCATAGGAGCTAATGCCACATCAACAAGTTACCGACTCTATGTGAACGGCTCGATCTATTCCTCCAAAGGCACTTTTGTTGATGCACCCTCTGGTAAAATCCTCTCTATCTCATCACCTTTCAGTATGATAAAGAAACTTCATGGTGTTACTTTCATCCAAGAGGGTGAGACCAGAACTGGTATTCCTGCAGATGAACTCGAAAAGGTCCTGCCGTCCGCTGTCCAGCGTGCACCTGACGGGCATGTCGAAGGTGTCGATTACGAGCAACTTGTCCCCGTGCTCCTCGAAGTGATCAAAAAACAGCAGGCAAAGATTGAGGAACTTGAAAGAAGGGTCTCACAGCTTGAGAAAGAGAGAGGTAGATAATGAGAAAGCTTGTCATTCTTGCCATCTTTGCAATTCCAATGACCTTAGTAGCCCAGACGAATTATGTCCTCCGAAGTGGCACCATCTCTCAGGGCGGAGGTACCTCCACTTCCTCTCAATATCGACTTACTGGCATAACCGGTATAACCACCGTGGGCAAGAGCCACAATTCAAACTACAACCTACAAAGTGGAATGCCTTATCAGGCTATCCTCGTCAGCATCCATGAGGGTCCTGGACAACCTCTAAAATTCCAATTCCTACCACCCTACCCAAGTCCAATGATTAACAGGGTCAATATCTCTTTTGTACTTCCTCAGAAAAGTAATGTTGAACTCAGCATCTATGAAATAAGCGGAAGGAAAGTATGGACGCTCAGGAAATCATTCTCATCTGGACGACACGGAGTTGTCTGGCATGGAGTTGACAATTATGGCCACAGGTTATCAAGTGGATTGTACATTCTCAAATTCAGGGCAGCGGGTCATCTTCTGACTCAGAAGTTAATTATATTGAGGTAAGAGGGATGAGTGGTAGGGATGCCCCTTCGGGGCATCCCCCCTCATCCCTTCAAAAATCCAGAAACTCATCCTCGCCAAGTCCCTGTAAAACAAATATCATTGTCAGGGTGGCATA
The DNA here is from genome assembly GCA_015489415.1 of Caldifarciminota bacterium. GTDB lineage: Bacteria > Hydrothermota > Hydrothermia > B15-G9 > WFZT01 > WFZT01. The sequence goes on from WFZT01000051.1 coordinate 14,490, forward strand.
TTCAATAACTTCAATTTCCCCAACATTTTTCTGAAGATCAGAACTGAACTTTAGCCCTTTGCCTCATCTGATTGTTCATCCACCTCTATCCATTTTCTTTTTGAATACTTCATCAGTCCCTCTATAATCCTGTCCAGATCACCTTCCTGCAGTTTTTCCAGACGTCCTAAGTTAGCAATAATCCTTTGACGCACTTTACCATTAACGCGTCTGCCGTCGACGATATAGAGGTATGTCCTTGTTGTACCATTTTTATTTTTGAATGTCTTGGTTCTCACAAACATAGCATGCAGATTATAGAGCTTATATTGAAACAGATCAAGAATTGTTTCCCCCACTTGTAGCACAACGAAAGAATGATAAATAAAATAAAAAAAATACTACGGATTTAAGAATTCCAGGTACAAAAAATCTGATCCAGAGTCAAGAATTGAGAAATACTCATAATTATAGCACCCAAAACCGATTACCAATGATTAAAATTATTGTTAGAACTGGACCTACTTAAAGAAAGCAGAAATTCGAATTTTATCTTCACAAGACAAAAACTTGCCGAGATAGAGGAAAACCTTTTACGTGAAATGAACACATTACTGCAAAGGGGAACAAATAATTTGTTATTCTTTATCCTTATGGAGCAATTCATCCTTTAGAAATTTTACAAGTTCATTATCGATCGGACTTGTTAAATCACTCAATAAATATGTAGGCTCAAAGAATCTTTTGTAGGCTTCTCTTAAATTTTCTATAAGAGGCCAAAATTTTGAATTTTTCAAATAGTTTGTTTGTAATTCATCCACAAGTACCTTGCACTTTTTCGATAGCCATGACACGAAATCCGTTCTTTTAACTTTATAACCACCGATAAATTTCCTCCTCTCAAGATATTTCTCCTTTTCTATCTTAATTTCTCTTGCTACCTCATTGACCATTCTGGAAAGATTCTGATTTTGGTAATTACTGGCAAAATTAGATATCTCTCCTATCAAATTAAAAAACTCTTTCAACCGCGCCTCCCTATTATCTTTTTCAAAAGAATTGAGCTCTTTTAAAAACTCGTCCATTAACTTAAGGATTGCCTCTACATCACCTCTTAATTTTAAAATTTCCCTTCTCTCTCGTTTTATTTTGCTCCTGAGGTCTATTAAACCATTAAAATCTTCAGCAAGTTTTAACAACGAGGAAAAATATGAAAACCCCCTCTCAAGGGCAATATTTTTCATGAGCTCAAAATTACTTGGGGAAAGAGTATCTTTGAGCTCATTGAAAGCATAGGGACTCAAAAATATGAAAGCGGTGGATAGCAAATTCTCCTTATCAACTTTTTTTGTGAGGTCTGTTTCAGGTGGTTTCAGATAGGGAAAATCTTTACTATTCTCAACAAAATAGCGTGTAGATTTCATGAGCTCTTCTCCAGGAATTAAGGAGAAAAAGGACATACTATAAAGTAATTCATAAGCTGAATATTCTGACAATTTGAATTTTCTCACTAACATTTCACTTGCCTTTTTCAAATTTGAGAAAAATACATGTAAATAGTTATCTACCGGTGTTCCTACGAGATGATATGAGTATTTCCAGAAATCAAAAAGTTTAACAGAATCTTCACTTTCCTCCAAAGACAAAATGTCCATTGTTTTGATAGCTTTGTAAATTGGGTCATCCGAAATGCAATGGTCATGAGAAATTTTAATCTCTATCTTTGAAACAAGGTCCTGTCCTATTATCGATAATAAATCCTGGGGAAAATCATTTAAAATCGCATTTATTTTCTGGAAATCACCTTTAATAATCAGGGGAGGTAGCTGTTTTTTCTCGTTAATCAGGCCAACAATCTTCTGCGGCATCCATCCTGCATATTTATGAAAAATCTCAACTACTGACGTTGCCTGGTTCCTGTCTTTACCGAGTATTTCCTCCTCTTTTGACGAATTGAAGAAAAACGATATCGAGTTTTTTCTATAATCTTTGGTTATAGAAATTCGCTCCACGTGATTTAGAACATCTTTATAAAGCAAATCGTCCATTTTCGTGAAAACGTTTTCAATGATGGGAGCAGAAATTTTGTTTAATCCATATACAAGGGCATCAAAAATTCCGATATCAATCTCTCGGTTTATGTCTGGTATTCCCACCTTCGCGACCAATACAGAAAATGTCTTATGGTAACTGTCATCAGCTACAACATAGTTGCTCAATATCTGGTATAGATTTTTAAATGTCTGAAAATTTTTCATGAAATAAGCTCAATCCCTAAAGATTCTGAGAAAAGTTCAATCTCCTTTTGTAGCTTTTCTTTCTCCTTTTTTATGTCGTTGATTATAGACTTATTCTTTTTGTAGTCTGAATAGGCAACATCTGTAAACTCGGAAATAGTTGTCAGAATTTCATCCCTGATTTCTTCAAGAGATGATTCTATATCCTTTATGATACTGTCGTTTATCGATGTGAGTAATTCAGACACCACTTTGCGAATATCTCTGATTTTTTCTGCCTTCTCTCGCTCAAAGAACCTTTTAGGTGGAGGGGAGATAAATGCATCATAGACAAAGAAGAGAAGAGCTCCACCCATCCCTAAAAACCCTAAATATTTCAAAAAACCCAAATTTCCAATCAAGGGTATATGAACTGAACCAGCCTTTATTAAAATTACAGAAATCAACAATGTGAGAAAAAATTTTGGATCGGACAAAGAATTTAAAATTCGTCGAATTATATCTATTTTCGGAGACTTAAATCCACTAAAACGCATAAGATCAATGTCTTTCAAATCATCTACAAAAGATGGAGATAATACATATCCATCAATTACGTCAAATATCTCATACAGCAACTCCTGCATTCTATCATCTGGCAAATTGATTTTTCTACTAAGAACTTTTTCTATCTGTGCTTTTAAAGAATTTTTAGTGTCTGCAAACTCAGTTTGTAAAGTCATCTCCAATCTGTTAGATAGTTGTTGTAACACTGTATCCAACTCCGAGAGGTATTGTTTAAATTGAGATTCATTGTTAGCCATCATAAGGCTTGAAATTTTACCCTCTATTTCGTTTCGATGCTCCCTTATTATATCTTTTGCTCTCAATTTGATTCCCCTTAATTCCGATTTGCCAACTTGGGATAAGTCCACTTTTATCGTCTTTTTGCCTGCAGATGGTTTATTTTTCTCGATTTCATTACTGATGTCATTGACAAATTTATTTAAGAAAGAGACAAGGTCCACGAGACTATTCCTGATCTCATATATTTTCTTTTTAAACAATTCAGGTTTCTGCTGTTGCTTTTTAGGGATAGGAGACATCCTCTCTTCCACAAAATTTATGATAGTCTCACGCAATTGAGATATATTTGTCCCATCCTTATTTGATACAAACACACTTCTCACTGGTATCCATTTTGCAATAGAGGGCAAATGTTCCTTGGCAAGTTCCTTTGCTTTCTCTATGATTTCCTCTTCGTCCTTGCAATCGGTGTAAACAACGGATTCTTTTGCTTCATCAAAGAAGGTAAAAACTGGTATCATAGGTATATTTTTAATTCCAGCAATAACTGGCTCTACGGCTCGTCCCGCTTTATCGATCTCTGTCATTTTTATAACAACAAGTATAAAATCCATTAGTTCTAATGTCTCTCTCGTTAACACCTTATCTTTGAAATACCGTCCACCTATACCTGGCATATCAACAATTGCAATATTATTACGGGCAAAAAGAACACTGAAACCTTTAATTGCCGGTAATTCTAAATGATAGTAGTCTATAATAGAGGTGTCTTCATCTGGCTCAATCGAGGTAGAGGGTCCTACACTTTCAACTAATTCTTTTAATGAAATCTCCTCCTTATCCTTTGTTGTTTTAACTATATATGCACGTGGAAAACTCAATCTCTCTTTAAAGTCCACACGAGTTATTTTGGACGTGACTATACCTTCTCCTTCTGGTAAGCCATAATCTTGAGGTATGGAGAATATTCTGTTTAAAAGGGCCGTTTTCCCGTGAGAGTATCTGCCTATAAGACCAACAGATACTGGAGAGTTCAGTGCATCTATAACAATGTCAATTTTCTTAGACAATTTTGGGATATAAATATCATCGAATTTCCGTTTCAAGTCTTCGAACTCTTCTGATTCGAATGATAATCTCTGAATTAGAGCGGTAACGCCTTTTCTAAATTCCTGAATATTTTGATCAAGCTCTTTGGTTTTTTCTTTAATATTCATAATCCCTCCTTATTACTGTGCTAATTTTAATACAGAAAAATTTTTAATTGCAAGGCAGGATTTTCTTTAAAAATTTTTAGTCATTTTAATTCACTTAAAAAGATTTCTTAAGAATTTACTTATTTCTTTTGGCTTAGTGGGAAGTAGTACAAAATTCCAATCATCCACTTCTTTTAAAATTTCAGGTGAGGAAATAGCAAAATTCAAACCTTCACTAATATTTTTCCGTATTCCCCAAGTATTCATCCCTACTACTCGTCCAAATTCATCCATAAGAGGCCCCCCGGAATTACCTGGATTTATTGCTGCATCAGTTTGGATATAAGTCCCTTTAAACTCTGGTATTTTTAACACATTCGAGACAATACCTTCAGTAAAAGAAAATTCCAGAGAGTACGGATGTCCCATTGCGAAAACTTTTTCTCCCACTTTTGGGTATTCATTAGATAAAATTAACACCGGATAATCACCGATCTTTCCATCTACAATAAGAACTGCTATGTCTTTTAGAGATTTATTAATAAATATCCTAGTCACAGGTATACTATCCCTTCTATCATAAGGACTAATGAATACCTTATATTCTGAGAATTTAGGCACAGAATGTTTTTCCGAATAAATTAGTTTCTCAAACCCCAGCACATGCATATTGGTTAAAACCACATACTGTCCATTTGCATAATTTATAAAGAATCCAGAGCCTAATACACTGTAAGCTTTCTTGCTCAAACCAAAGAATTTTGATTCTTTGCAGTAACACTTCACAACTACAGTGGATTTTTTGACTACTTTTGCAAGCTCCTCTGGAGAAAAAGGCTTTTCTGATCGTACCTTTTCAACTTGTTTCTTCTCTTTATGTTGCTCATTTGAGCAGCTTACAGAATATGTGTAAATAAACAACAGAGAAATTGAAATCAACACCCCTTTTTTCAACATCCTCATTTTACCCTCCTTTCTTCATATTAGAAGTGTTAAACTTTATTTTATAGCATTTTGAAAATATATGGAATAAAATATGGATAACTTAGCTTAATCTCAAGTTTGACATGTGCGGCGAATTTTTGTCGCAATATTGCGAATTTTTAAATTTGGATGTCAAAGTAGTGGTACGCGTAAAATGATTGAATATCAATGGTTTTGGGAGATAGTGTCAAAGTTGAGTTAATATAAACTTTAGATTGAAAAGGGGGTAAATTATGAGAAAGATAAACGATGAAGAGGCAAAGAAGATTCTAAATCAAGAATCAAAAAAGATAACGGAGGACGAACTAAGGAAGATATTGGAGAAGCAGAGACAAATAGAGGATAAATTCACTTCATCGGGGCCGTTGGGGAAATATGTTGAGGATGCAAAGCTACTTATCTCAATCATTAAAGATTATTTTAACGGTAGCTACAAGGATATTCCGTGGCATTCAATAACAGCAATTGCGGCAGCATTATTATACGTGCTGAATCCCTTAGATGTAATTCCAGATTTCATTCCTGTCATAGGGCTATTAGACGATGCAACAGTTGTAGCAATCTGTCTAAAACTTATAGAGCAAGATTTACAGAAATACAAGGATTGGAAACTTAAACATATAGGGGATTCTTTTTGAAAATTTCTTGATCATAGTTTCTTAAGAAAATATCGGATAATCAATAAAGGGTTAAGGATATCACCTTTTTCATACTATCTTTATAATTTGCTTTGATTTTCTCTTTAGGGTCTCTAATCTCTTAAATGCGGGCCCTTTGAATATCTAAGTCCTGTTATTGAAACCTTCCCTTGACATTCATTATGGTATCTTTTTTAAATAAATTATCCTAAGACTCTAATTTTTTCGAGTCGCCCATTGACTCAAAATTTCACTTGAGAAATACAATAATTATATTATATCTCCCATCAAATCTTACTTCAAAATGAGACTTTAATAAAGGTCATCTAATAAAGATTATCTTTAAATTCCCCCGATCTTGGTAAATAATCATTCTACCGAATAAAGAAGGAGGAAATGAGTGTGAGGAAAGTTTTACTATTTGTTGTGCTTATACTCTCATCGTGCAATCGTTCTCCTGAGAATTTAACCTCAATGTTCAGGGGCAGTTTACAGCACACTGGTGTCTATAATTCCAAACCAATCAAAGAGTTTCACAACGTTGTATGGAAAATTAATATAAATGTTCCCATGATTTTTTCTCCCATTATCAGCAGAGGGAATCTGTATCTTGGCGGATATGACAATTCTCTTTACGAAATTGATGCCAGAAAAGGTAAGATAAAATGGGAATTCAAAACGGATTCGCCTGTTTTATCTACGCCCGCAGAAACAGATAATAGAGTTTACTTTGGAACCCTTTGGGGTAGCTTTATTGCTATAGACACACATAAAGGAAAAGAAATATGGCGATTTGAGACCAGAGGTGCTATTTTCTCCTCACCTGCTGTTTACAACTGGATCGTGTACTTTGGCAGTTACGATGGTCATCTTTATGCACTCGATGCAAAAAGCGGGAAAGAGATATGGAATGCAGCCTATGGTGGATTGATTTTCTCGTCACCTGCTGTCTATGGTGGAGTGGTTTACTATGGCGGACGAGACGGCGTCTTCTATGCCCTTGATGCTAACACTGGCAAACTCAAATGGAGCTATCAGACCCACGGTCAGATATACTCTTCTCCGGCGATCTGCGACAGTATTGTCTATTTTGGAAGTCTGGACGGGAATCTTTACGCAGTTACAACAAACGGCAAATTCAAATGGAGTTTCAAAACCGGAGGCCCGATCTTCTCTTCTCCAGCAGTTTCAAACAATTCCGTTTATTTCGGAAGCAGCGACAGCACTCTCTATGCACTTAATTCGGGAGATGGCAAGCTCGTATGGAAATTCAAAACCAGGGGCAAAATTGTATCCTCCCCCTCAATCGCCGATGGAATTGTTTATTTCGGTAGCAACGATGGATATATCTATGCTATTGATTCAAAAACTGGTAACGAGATATGGAAATTCAAAGCCGGTGCTCCTGTAACCTCTTCTCCTGCCATATATAGAGGCATCATTTATTTTGGCAGTCATAACGTTAATAAAAACATTCATTTTTTGTATGCAGTGAAGTAAATCTTCCATTTTGCAGATGCAATAATTCACTATCCTGCTCTCGAATTCCCTCAAAATTTGCAAAAATGGTCCCTTAAGGTATTCGTTTTGGTACCTTGTGCCATTGTAAAAAGGCCTCTAAATTCTGAGTATGGAAAATTCGATAGAGCACAACAAATCCACCGATCCTGAAAGAAAAGAAACCATATACTTAATAAAGATCAAGTCAATATACACAGTCCAGGTTACCGAGCAAAAAGAACAAAAATCCAAAGATGATGATGTTTTTATTTCAAAACCTGAGGGGTGTGTTAAATGAAGGCATTGTCAAAGTCAATGCTGGTGGAGCTTGTTCGAATATTTCCAACAAAATAGCCCTTTCCCCGCATAAATACTTGCGGGGAGAGGATAAAAGGAGAGGGACAACATAATTCAAATTTTTCGTATAAAATGAGTAATTGAACTCACATTTGTCTACCCAGTGACAGAATGTCTTTATCTTAAATTTCAATTTTCAAGCAGAATGCCCCCTCCCAAAACCCTCCCCCACTTGCTTTGCAAGTCGGGGAGGGAAACTTAGATCAGTTCTTGCAGACTCATTATGGTATGCATTTACCCGTGGAGGACTATTTGCCGATGCTCAATGGGGACATTTCAACTGGAAATGGCCGTTCACAGATGCCTACTTCCTCATAGTCCTCTGTTGATTCGTTTGGAGTTGATATTAGCCCACCTGTCATAGATTCAATGACTGTCTGGAGTGACACGAGCTGCTTCTTTTGCCCCTATGAGAAACACGCATGGATAACTGACAGTCTGAGCGGCGTGCAAAATGCTGGCTCTTTTACGCCATTGACGGATAGAACTATGATTCGACTCAGATGAATGAGTTATATAGCGGCTGGATAGGCGAAATCCCGGCATTTTCAGATTCTGCGAACCACTCGATTTCACACTTTGTCCGTGCCAATGATAGTGCACAGTCACCCAATTCCGGCCTGTCTGACACAGTCTCGTTAGAAATCATATCCATCAAAGTGGACGTTTAGCCCTCGATGTATGCAGTTGCTCACCGATCCCCAGTTGCAACGACAATCATCTTAGAGGTTAAAACTCCTTCCTCGACGCCATACAGATTGAAGATTTACTCGCCGGATGGACGACTTGTTAATCTAAAAGGCGGCTTTCTGAGCAGGGGATACAGCAACCTCATGGTGAATTTGGACACAAATGGTGCTTAAATGACTGTTCTGAACATGAAATTCGTGACGAAACTCGCAAGTTCGTGATTGTAAATTGAGAAAGTGGCCTGAATCGCTTCAGGCGTGAGTTTTTCGGATATTCGAGGTGGAGCAACTCCCCTTGTTCGCAATGACGAGAGGCGTGAGGTTGAAAGGGAGTGATCCAGGCCTGATAATATGCGAAATTTCAGTAAGGAGGGCGCTGATATGAATAAACTCACTTACATTTCCCTTTTATTTTCTGTAATTGCTCTTGTCACCTCAATAACACTGTACGTAAAACTAAAAAATATGGAGAAGGTTGCTAACCTTGAGACTGTCAACACCCAGAGGATCAATATTGTCGAACCGGATGGACGAAAAAGGCTTTTAATCTTTGATAGTGCGCGCATGCCTGGACCAGTGATAGAAGGTCACCAATACTCGCCATTATTGAGAGGTGGGGGCAGTGGAAATGCAGCAGGTATGATCTTTTTGAACGATGACGAAAATGAGATGGGTGGAGTTTTATGGACAGGTAAGAAGATAGGGGATAAATACTTTCAGGAATTTTATTTCTCGATTGATCCATATTTACAAAATGAGCTTGTAAGTTTTGTTGTAAGTGACCAGAATGGCGAGAGGGAGGTTAGATTTACGTTGTTTGATAGACCATTTGATCCCGAAGGATTTAAGAATTTAATCAGAAGATATGACCAGTATGTCAAAGTTAAAGACGAGAATCCAGAAAAGGCAAAGGAGATAGAAAAGCAGGTCAACGAATATATTAAGAAGTTTTTAGCTAATCATACGTGGGAACCTCAAAGATTTGCTTTGGTTAAGCGTCTGGATGGGTCTACAGGTATAAAATTGTTTGATAAAGAGGGTAGACTGAAAGTTGAAATAGGTGTGGATTCGACGGGCACACCAGTAGTGAAGTTTTACAACGAGGAGGGAAAGATTGTAAAAGAAATTCGGAAATAAATTTCGGATATATTTTAATTCCTCATTTATAGCTGTATGCATTCTTTTTGTTCTTTTCTAAAGAAAAGGATATCCCCAAGAAGTTATTTCTCCCTACAATCGATAGGGGAAGTCATAGATTGTGACTCCCTTCTCTCGTATAGTTTTCTTGAAAAAATTACAAATTTTCACCTTTAATCCCAATCAATTTCAGTAAGGATTCAGGATCGGGGGCGCGGACAAAGAAGTTTTTGAACAGTTTCCTCGCAGGCACGCTACCGCCTTTCGTGAATACCTGTTCGTAGAAACGATCCGCAATCTATCTATTAAAAATTCCGTTCTCCGCAAAGTATAAAAATGCATCAGCAGAGAGTACTTCCGCCCATTTGTAACTGTAACCAGATGCGTAACCACCAGCAAAGATATGATTGAAACTCCGGTAGAACCTGTCGTACTCGGACGGCTTAATCACCGCTATGTCATTCCTAACCTCCCAGAGGATTCTGCGAATCACTCGGTTTCCTACTTTGTCCGCGCCAACGACAGCGCACAGTCACCGAACTCAGCCTTTTCTGACACTGTTTACTTCAATGTGACATCCATTGAAGAGTCGAAAATCCGGATATTTATACTGTAAAAGTCCAATCCACAGTTGGGCCAGATATAAATTTTGAAATTACAACCCCATCTCTAACACCATACAGGATTAAAATTTATTCTGTCGCTGGGAGGCTTTTGAGAGTCAAAAAGGGACTCCTTCAGAGGGGTTATCACAGGGTGAAGTTAGATGTTCCGGTAAGTGGAGTATTTTTCGTAATTTTCAGCAGTGATTTTGGGACCAGAGTTTTTAGAGTTATAGTGATTGGGAAGTGAATTGTTTGGGTGGGGGGCACTCGCTTCGCGAGTGCCCCCCACCCAAACATCAATAATAAAAATCAATTGAACTTCATTTAATGCCTCAAAAGAAAGCTAATCCCCTTCAACTAACTTCTTCAACGATTCAAAAATTGCAGGTGTGGCGGCTATTATGTTGCCAGAAAGCTCATCTTCTCCAGCAATGGGCTCTGCAATTCCACCTGCTTCTCTCACGATAACAATCCCTGCAGCAATATCCCAGGGAGAGAGGTAATATTCGAAGAAACCGTCGAACATACCACATGCTACATATGCGAGGTCAAGCGCCGCCGCTCCTACCCTCCTCACCGCAGAAACATTTAAAAATACCTTTCTAAAAAGCCTCAAATAATCATCTAAAAACTCCTTATGCCTGAATGGGAAACCCGTTGCCACCATCGTCCGTGAAAGCTCTCTCTCACCGGATACGTGAATACGTTTATCATTTCTGTAAGCCCCCATCCCCTTTGCCGCGAAATACAGGTCATCCCTTGAAACATCAAGAATTGCACCCACTACAAGCTCACCTTTCACCTGCAAGCCGACAGAAACCGCAACGTACGGGAAGCCGTGAATAAAATTTTTCGTTCCATCAAGGGGGTCAACAATCCAGCGGAAATCCGACTTACCCCACTCCCCTGCCTCCTCGCTCAGGATTTCATGCTCCGGGAATGCTTCGAGTATCACTTTTCTTATCGCTTCTTCGGCCCTGATATCCACATCGGTTACAAAATCATTTTCGCCCTTTTCTCTATAACGGTGCACCTTACCTAATTCAGGCTTGATAACTTCTCCAGCGGCAAGCGCGGCCTTCTTTGCAACCTCAACAAACGGTTTCAAATCTAACATAGTTCACTCTCCATTAAAATCATTTCCTCGTTCACTTTGTGCGAGGGCCTTAAAAATTGGGAGGCCCCCACCCTTCGCCCTCCCCCACTTGCTTCGCAAGTGGGGGAGGGAATGCTTTCTATTCCATAAGAGAAACTTGACTATACCCTTGCACCGCAGATTTCACACGAGCAAAATCGGCCCTTACCTTAAGAGTATTAGAAAAATCCTCAAATACGTAAATTCGCATCATTCCCTCGGGGAAGAATTGGAAAATGGATAAGTCTGGAATTTCGTAGACCACAATTCCCCATTCCACCCCGGCCCTCCCTTCCCTGAGGGAAGGGAGGGTGATAAATCCTCTCGACTTCTTGAAACTCCACCTCTCCCTCGGCCACGTGCACTCTGGGCGTAATGAACAGGAATGACGCTTCTGATCATACTCGCTCTCACCATTGATGCTATTTCTAATCCAATCAATTTTGCCATCAAATTTTTTTATTTTGAGAATCTAATGAGCATTATGTCGCCGTCCTGAACAATGTAATCCCGGCCTTCGAGCCGAACAGCACCCTTCTCTTTTGCCTTTTTCATGTCTCCGCCGAGTTCCATAAATTCTTTAAAATTTATGACCTCGGCCCTGATGAAGCCTTTTGCAAGGTCTGTATGAATTTTTCCTGCGGCTTCACGAGCGGTTGACCCCTTCTTGATAGGCCAGGCGCGGACTTCTTTCTCTCCAGCCGTTAAAAACACAATATAGCCAAGAATCTCAAAAATCTTCTGGATCAAAAGGTCAGTGGTTGGTCTCTCAAATCCATAAGCCTGAAACATCTCTCGTCTGTCAGCCTCGTCAAGGTCTACTATCTCTCTTTCAAGCGGCAGACAGGTTCTCAAAAATTCAAGTTTGCTCTCTCTCAACTTCTCAACAAATTCCTCATCGACCTCACCTGAAGTGAACTTTTCTTCAGATTGATTAAGCAGAATAAGTCTTGGTCTGTTTGTCGCAAAAGTGTACCCCTTTATGAGGTCTTTCTCTCGCTCACTCAACTCTACACGCCAGAGGGGAATCTCATTCGAGAGGGCATCCTCGAGTTTCTTCAAGACAGTGATCAACTCATCAGAAACCTTTCTTACTTTCCTCTCTTTCTCGAGTCTCTTGAGCTGTGAACTCACAAGTGAAAGGTCACTTAAAATCAACCTCAAATTTATTTCTTCAAAGTCCTCTATTGCCGAGAATGGCTCAAAATCAGGCACCACGTGAATAAAGGCATCAAACCCGCTCATGGCATTGATTATCTCACCTGCGTTCTGCTCCTTCCACATCCTGCCAAACCCGTTGAAATCAAAGAGCTCGAAGCTGGCATAAGTGACCTTCTGTGGTTTATAAATTTCCGCCAATTTCTCGATTCTGTCATCTGGGATAAAAACCTGCCCAATGTGGTCTACATAACCCTTTCCACGAGAGGACTTGCCCTTTGTCATCACCTCAAAAAGCGTTGTTTTCCCAACGCCCTGTGTTCCAATTATTGCTATTTCCATTTTAATACACCTTCCCGATTAAAAGAATTATCCCACCTGCAAGACTTGTGATCAGGGAGCTAAAATAATAAAGCAAAGAGGTCAAAATGGCTCCCTCCCGTGTCAATCCCGTGCTGAATAGTGCCACAAATCCACCTTCTCGAAGGCCAAGACCGCTTATGGTAACTGGAATCATGGCAATCATATTGATAAGGGGGACAAAAAAGAGGAATTTGTAAAATGGATAGGAAAGTCCAATGGATTTCATCGCAAAGTAGGCCGAAATCGCATAAGAAAACTGCACTCCAAAGGAAATGAGGATTCCTATCGCAACCCGGTCGGGGGATGAGCGAAACTCGTAGTATGAATCGTAAAAACGAGCGAATCTTTCCCCAATGTCAAAGGTCTTAATGAGGAGCATCACGTCCCTGACGAGCTTGTAAAAGTATTTGTTAAACGAGAGCACAAGAATGAGAATCAGTAGCAGAGCAGCGCCCAAGATGACCATTCTGAGTTTGTGAGTAAGATTAAATCCTATAGCCACTGCGAGTATGGAAAGCAGGGAAACTGCCACAAATCCCGTGAGCCTGTCCATTACCACTACAGCGAAATTCCCCTCATAATTTTTTAACTCCTTCCCAAGATAATAGCCTCTCACCACATCGAGTCCCCCGGAAGGCAGGAAATTACCCAGGAAAAAACTAACAAGATAGACCTTTAGGAGTTTCAGGAACGGACTTTCATTATTGAGAAAATACTTCCACCTCCATGTCTGAAAAAGCACGGCAAGAAAGTTAAAAACGATGGCGACTAAATAAATCCAGGGATTAATGTGTTTAACAAGTCCAAACAGTCTATCTATGTGAGCCTTTCGAAGGATGAAATAAAAGGCGATGACTGTGAGAGCTATTCTGATGAGGGTGGAGAGTTTTTTCATTGAAGTAGAGCGGAGAGGGTGGGATTCGAACCCACGGTAGGGGAGCAACCCCTACAACGGCTTAGCAAGCCGCCGCCTTCAACCACTCGGCCACCTCTCCAGATATGGCGGAGGGTGAGGGACTCGAACCCCCAAGGGCAAACGCCCAGCGGATTTCAAATCCGCCGCCTTACCAATTAGGCTAACCCTCCGCGAGCAAAATTATTTTAAATAGCTGATTCTGGCCTTTCAATCCCCCTACTTTTCGGGGAACTTTACAAGCTCAAGGACTGCGACTTCTGCTCCGTCACCCTTCCTGAAACCAAGCCTGTAGATTCGTGTATAACCACCAGGCCTGTCTTTGAAAAGCGGAGCAATCTCGTCAAAGAGATAGTTTGTAATCTGCCTGTCAATTAAATACTTCCTGACAAGCCTTCTGGAATTAAAATCGTCTTTCTTGCCTATAGAAATGAGTTTTTCAACAAAACTGCGAGTAGCCTTTGCCTTTGGTAGTGTGGTTTTAATGCGACCGTGACGCAAAAGGGAAATTGCCTGATTTCTCAGCAAAGCCAGCCTGTGTTCTCTGTCTCTTCCAAGTTTCTTTACCCTTTTTCTGTGTCTCATTTAGAAACCTCCTTGGTTTCTTCCTGCCCGAGGTATTTACTGACATCCATACCAAATGTGAGTCCAAACTGCTCAAGCTTCTCTTTGATCTCCTCGAGGGACTTTTCGCCAAAGTTTTTCACCTGAAGAATCTCTTCCTCGGTTTTGGAGACCAGCTGAGCAATTGTCTCGATTCCTGCTTCCTTCAAGCAGTTGGCAGTTCTCTTGGACGGCTCGAGGAAATCAATGCTCTTGTTCAAAATCTGGTGGATCTTCTCTTTCTCCTCAAACTTCAGCTCTTCTTTTCCGTATGGTGCTCCAATCTTCTTTAAAACAGGTTCAATGGACTTAAGTAGTGTTTTAGTTGCCATCTCCAGTGCAACATCAGGCCTGATTGTGCCGTCGGTCCATATCTCAAGAATTAGCTTCTCGTAGTCGGTTCTGGCTTTTACACGAACATTTTCCACCGTATAGTTCACCTTTACAATGGGAGAGAAGACGCCGTCAATGAAGATGGTCCCTGCGGGGAATCCTTCTTTAGACATCTCGGTGGAAGGGACGTACCCCCTACCCTTGGCGGCAATGAGCTCAGCATAAAATTTTGCGTCATCCCTTGTCAGTGTCGCTATATGGTGCTCCGGATTGATAATCTCCACGTACTCTGGCACATCAATATCTCCAGCCTTGACCTCTCTTGCACCCTCTGCTCTGATGTACAGGGTAGCGCGAGTGTCCACGGCATCATCCATCTTTAATCTCACACCCTTGAGATTCAGCACAATCTGCGGAACCTCTTCCATAACCCCAGGGATTGTGGAGAACTCGTGGGAAACACCATCTATCCTCATTGCGACAATGGAGTATCCGGGAATTGATGAGAGCAGCACACGCCTCAAGGCGTTGCCAACAGTAATCCCATAACCTCTTTCAAGGGGGACATACACGAACCTTCCATAGGTGTCGTTAACCTCTTCGACAAAAATCCCTTCCGGTAAAACAAACTGTGTATCAAACATATAGAATCACCTCACTTAGAATACAGCTCAATGATGAGCCTTTCTGTTATCGGATGGGTAATATCACTTCTAACCGGGTATCTAAGGACCTTTCCAAGGAATTTGTCCTTATCAAGGCTAAGCCATGCAGGAAGCTGCTCGAGATTTGTGTCTTCGAGTGACTCTTTCACAAATGGGATGTTTCTGGATTTTTCTTTGATTGTAATTTCATCGCCCGGTTTTACGAGGTATGAAGGAATATCCACTTTGTGTCCATTCACTATCACGTGTCCATGGGTAACGAGCTGACGTGCCTGCGCACGGGATTTAGCAAATCCGAGATGGTAAACCACGTTGTCCAGTCTTCTTTCGAGTAGCGAAAGCAGGTTTTCACCGATATTTCCACCCATTCTTCTCGCTTTTTCGTAGTAGCCACGGAACTGCTTCTCAAGTACACCGTAAATTCTCTTAACCTTCTGTTTCTCTCTGAGCTGCAGGCTATAAATACTGTGCTTAATCCTCCTTGTGGGTCCGTGAATACCCGGAGGGTAACGTCTTCTTTCAAATGGACATTTTGAAGTAAAACATTTCTCGCCTTTGAGGAAAAGTTTTTCTCCTTCTCTTCTACACAATCTGCATTTGGGACCTGTATATCTTGCCATTTGTTATACTCTCCTCCTCTTGGGTGGTCTGCAACCGTTGTGTGGTATAGGTGTTACGTCTCTAATGGCGAACACCTGCAAGCCAGCAGCCTGAATTGCGCGGATTGCCGCTTCTCTTCCAGGTCCGGGACCTTTGACCCAGACCTCAACTCTCTGGACACCGAGGTCTTTTGCCTCTTTTGCCGCTGCTTCAGCGGCTTTCGAAGCGGCAAACGGGGTCCCCTTCCTTGTACCTGAAAAACCAACTGAACCTGAACTTGCCCAGGCTATTGTATTCCCTTTTAAATCGGTAATTGTCACAATTGTGTTATTAAAAGTGCTTTGAATATGAGCGATGCCAACCGGCTCTACACCTTTAGCCTTTTTCTTCTTTCTCCTCGTGGCTTCACTTCTTCTTCTCGCCATAAAAATCCTCCTTATTTCTTCCTCTTCTTGAAGATGTTACCGCGCGGTCCCTTCCTTGTCCTGGCATTTGAACGGGTTCTCTGGCCTCTCACAGGCAAGCCCATTTTATGCCTTAAACCACGATAACATCCGATATCAATAAGCCTCTTAATATTTCTCTGAATCTCCGCTCTCAAAGCACCTTCCACCTTATACTTATCCACCTCAGCCCTGAGCTTCGCTATCTCTTCCTCGGTCAGGTCCTTTACCCTCTTGTCCGGATCAACGCCAGAATCACGGATGATTTTCCAGGCTGTTGAACGGCCAATACCAAAAATGTATGTAAGTCCTACCCACACCTTTTTATTTCTCGGTAAATCTACACCTGCAATTCTTGCCATTAACTATACCTCCTAACCCTGCCTCTGCTTGTGCTTGGGATTCTCACAAATAACCATCAATTTTCCTCTTCTTCTCACAATTTTGCACTTAGGGCACATTTTTTTGACAGAAGACCTTACTTTCATTGTATATCTCCTCCATTCAGGGAATTCAAAAGGTATATAATGATACCAACTTGAATTCCCTATGTCAATGACTGTTTTTAAGTCTGTCCACCAGACGCAAATAAAACCTTTTACTTATACCTGTAAACTATTCTGCCGCGGGTGAGGTCGTATGGGGATAACTCCACTGTCACTCTATCACCTGGCAAAATTCTGATAAAGTGCATCCGCATCTTACCGGAGACATGGGCAAGAATTACGTGCCCGTTCTCCAGCTCAACCCTGAACATTGCATTTGGAAGTACTTCTTTTACCGTGCCTTCTACCCTTATTACGTTCTTTTTCTTCGCCATAGCCTTCCCTTATGGTATTTTTGTAAGGATTTCGGGCCCGTTGTCAAGTATGGCTATCGTATGCTCAAAATGAGCCGAAAGTGAGCCATCTTTTGTGACCACGGTCCAGCCATCCTTTTTTGTTTTCACATGCGGTCGACCCATGTTGACCATGGGCTCAAGCGCAAGTGTCATACCTCTCTTCAAAATTGGCCCTCTACCTGGCGGGCCATAGTTAGGGACAAAAGGCTCCTCGTGGAGCTTTAATCCAACTCCATGACCTCCAAGGTCCCTGACCACTGAAAATCCTTCTTTTTCCGCATTCTCCTGAATCGCATGTGAAATGTCAGATAATCTGTTACCGGGCTTTGCCTGATCAATACCCCGGTAAAGCGCCCTCTCTGTAGTTTCTACAAGTTTTCTCACCTTTTCGGGCACATCGCCAACAATTATAGTGATTGCGGCATCACCGATGTACCCATTTAAAGTAACCCCCACATCCACCTTTACAAGGTCTCCCTCCTTAATCTTCCTGTTGCCCGGAATGCCATGAACAACCTCATCGTTTAAAGAAATACAACTTGCCGCGGGGAATCCTCTGTAACCAAGGAAAGTTGGATACCCGCCACGATCCTCTATAAACCTGTGTATCTTTTCGTCCACCTCTTTGGTCATCACTCCGGGCTTTACAATTTCTCTTGAGTACTCGAGGACCTCGGCAACAACAATTCCCGCTTTTCTAATGCCCTCGATTTCCTCATCGGTTTTGATAATTATCATTTAAAAATCACTTCCTCGATTGCGCGTGTAATTTTCTCAGGCTCACCGGTACCATCAATTCTTACAAGTAACCCTTTTTCTTTGTAATAGTCAATAAGGGGAGCCGTCTGCTCGTGATATACGGCGAGTCTGCGCTTTATCGTCTCGGGATTGTCATCTTTTCTCTGAACCAGCTTAGTCCCGCAAACATCACAGATTTCATCATTCTTCGGCGGATTGTAAATCATGTTGTAAACAGCGCCACAGTTGGGGCAAACGCGTCTGGCACTCAATCTTTTTACAATCTCCTCATCAGGTACATCAAGGAGAATGACTGCCTTTAATGGCATGTTCTTCTTTTTCAGCAACTCATCCAGCCCTTCAGCCTGCTTAACAGTTCTCGGGAAACCATCGAGGATGAACCCCTTATCAATTTTCTCAAGTTGCTCTTCGATGAGTCCAAGCATTATCTCATCAGGGACAAGCTCACCAGCTTTCATATATCCATCGGCAAGCTTTCCAAGCTCAGTTCCATTCTTCACGGCCTCCCTCAGGATATCTCCTGTGGATATTTTCACGAGGCCATGCTTCTTCGCTATGATTTCTGCCTGGGTCCCCTTTCCAGCACCTGGAGGCCCGAGAAAAATGAAATTTAGAACCGCCATCCTCTCAATCTCCCTTTCTTCAAAAGCCCCTCATACTGCCTCATAATGAGCTGAGCTTCAATCTTCTGCATAATCTCAAGGGCCACTCCCACAATAATCAGGAGCCTCGTGCCACCGAAGTAAAATGGGATATTTGTCCACTTGATGAGATACCACGGCAGGATTGCAATCAGAGCGAAGAATACAGCGCCTGGCAAAAGAATCCTCGTCATAATCGTGTCAATGTATTCAGCCGTCTTTGGACCGGGTCGCACTCCGGGTATAAAACCAGAGTACCTCTGAAGGTTATCAGCGAGGTCTTTCGGATTCATGACAACTGCGGTGTAATAGTAGGCAAAGAAGATGATTAATGCAGCGTAAAGCAGGTCATAAACTAAATTTCCAGGTTTAAACCATTGAGTGAAGCTTTGAGCCCAGGGCGCAGTAACAAAAGTCGTAATAGTATTGGGAAACATCAATAAAGCCTGTGCAAAGATAATCGGAATAACGCCAGCTGTGTTAACCGTTAGTGGCAAATAAGACGATTGTCCACCATAGACCCTTCTCCCGACCACTCTCTTGGCGTACTGGATTGGTATTCTTCTCTGGGCCTCGGTCACAGCCACAACAGCGGCAGTCACAAGGAGCATCACAACAGCGACAAAAAGGAGCGTGATAGGGGAAATTCCTCCACTCTTCAAAAGCCTTATGGTGTTCATGAATTCGTTTGGCACCGAGTCAAGGGTTCCAGCGAAGATGATGATGGAGATTCCATTTCCAATCCCAAAATCGGTTATCTGCTCACCAAGCCACATGAGGAAAATTGAGCCTGCCGAAAGTGCAACCACTGTGAGAAAGATGAATCCCAGTCCTGGATGGGGCACAACCGGTGCACCTGAGGGGCTCGTCAGTCTCTGAAGGAAAATAGAAACACCAAAGGCCTGAATAGCAGCAATAACGATGGTCAGATACCTTGTGTATTGGTTTATCTTTCTCCTTCCGTGCTCACCTTCTTTCTGTAGTCTCTCAAGATATGGCCAGGCAGTAGTTAACAACTGGATGACGATTGACGCAGAAATGTAGGGCATAATTCCCACGCCGAAGACCGCAGCCCTCGAGAGAGCACCACCGACGAAGATGTCGTAGAGTCCGAAGACTGTGCCTCTCAGCTGGTTGAAGAACTCACCGAGTGCTCTCGCGTCAACTCCTGGAAGTGGAATATGTGTACCGATCCTGTAGACGAAGATGATGAGAAGGGTCCAAAGAATCTTTTTCCTCAGGTCACTTATCTTTACTATGTTACCGACGCTCTGGAGCATCCTTTATTCCTCTTTTGCTTCTTCTTTTTTAGCACCGAGTAAAATTACTTTACCACCTGCCTTCTCAATCTTCTCCTTTGCTTTTGCACTTATGGCATCAACGTGAACTTCAATAGCCTTTGTAATCTCGCCGTTTGCAAGAACCTTAACTGGCGCATCTGCAGAGCGTATGAGTCTCCTCTTCTCCATCTCCTCTTTCGTTGCAATCTCACCAGCCTTAAACTTTGCATCAAGCCGGTTGAGATTCACAACCTGATATACAATCTTAAAGGGATAGTTGGAAAATCCGCGCTTTGGTAGCCTTCTGTAAAGTGGCATCTGGCCACCTTCAAACCATCTTGGTTTTGCACCACCAGAGCGGGATTTCTGTCCCTTGTGTCCATAGCCGGCCGTCTTTCCAAGACCCGAACCGGGACCTCTTCCCTTTCTCTTCTTCTCTTTAACCGCACCGTTTGCAGGTGCCAGATTCGAAAGATCAAACATCGTCCTATTCCTCCTTTTCGAATTCTTCAACCCTAACGAGATGCTTCACAACCTCAATCATACCCCTGATCTGGGGCGTATCTCTCTTCACAACTTCCCTGTTAAGCTTTCTCAAACCGAGAGCATCAAGCGTTCTCTTGGCTTTCTTGTTCTGGTCTATTCTGCTCCTCACTAACTTGATCTTCAAGTACTTTTCTTTCACGACCATACCTCCTTAAAATGGTTTTGAGAGGTACACCTCTAACCTTAGCAACCTTATCTGGATTTTTCAGCTTGAGCAGTCCATTCAAAGTAGCCTTGAGCATGTTGATTGAATTGTTGGAACCAAGGGACTTGGTCAGTGCATCTGTATAACCTGCAGCCTCAAGGATTGCACGAACTGGCTGGGAAGCAATAATTCCGGTACCCGGTGCAGCAGGTTTCAGAAGAATCTTACTCGCACCTTCACGACCAATAACCTCGTGGGGAAGTGTTCCATTCAAAATTGGCACACTAACAAGATTCTTCCTCGCCTTTCTTGTCGCCTTCTGTATGGCCTCAGGGGTCTCCTGTGCTTTTCCGTGACCGATTCCTACTCTACCCTGTCCATCGCCTACTACAACCCAGGCTGAAATTTTGAAGTTCCTTCCACCCTTGGTAACCTTCGTAACCCTTTTTAAAACAACGACGTTTTCATTAAGCTCTGTAACGCCTCTTTCTGCCATATTCTAACTCCTTTAAAATTTCAGGCCGCCTTCTCTGGCGCCATCGGCAAGGGCCTTGACCCTGCCGTGGTACTTGTAGCCAGCGCGGTCAAACGCCACCTGTGTAATTCCCTTTTCCATCGCGCGCTTTGCAATGAGCTTTCCAACCTCTTTGGCCTTCGCAATCTTTCCTTTGACTTCCTTAAGCTGCTCGCGAATCTCCGGTGAGAGTGATGATGCTCCGGTAATCACACGTGAAGGACCGATTGGAGGATCAACTACTATCTGAGCCCAGATGTGCTTATTGCTCTTATACACTACCAATCTGGGCCTCTCCTCGGTCCCTTTAACCTTTTTTCTAACCCTTAAATGTCTTCTCTTCCTTTTCCAAACCTTAATCTCTGGTCTCATATTCTCACCTCAATCAGGCTTTTACGCCAGCCTTACCAGCTTTTCGCCTAATGTGCTCACCAACGTATTTAATTCCTTTACCCTTGTAAGGTTCAGGTGGCCTCACGGCTCTAATATTGGCGGCAAACTGGCCTACTTTTTGCTTGTCAATTCCTTCAACAATTATCTTATTCTGCCCTTCAACTTTAACGGTAATCCCTTCGGGGGGTGTCATAACGACGTCATGAGAAAATCCGACCTGGAGAACGAGATTCTTGCCTTCCATTTTTGCCCTGTAACCGGTTCCATTTACCTCAAGTTCCTTCTTAAATCCGTCTTTAACACCAATAATCATGTTGTTAATAATCTGCCTTGTGGTCCCATGAAGAGCCCTGTGGAATTTTTTATCAGAAGGTCTCTTAACAACAATTTCTTTGTCCTTGATTTCCACAATCATATCCGGGTGATGCCTGAACTGGAGCTCCCCTTTGGGACCTTTAACCTTAATGAGGCCATCCTTATATTCAACAGTAACCCCATCTGGAATGGTTATTGGTAACTTTCCTATCCTCGACATAGTATCTCCTCCCTACCAGACATAGAGCATAAGCTCGCCGCCGACCTTCTTCCTTCTCGCCTCGCGGTCGGTCATCAGTCCCTGTGAAGTAGAAATTATCGCAATTCCCATTCCGTTTTTCACCCATGGAATCTTATCGGAGCTAACATATATCCGCCTTGAAGGTTTAGAAACTCTCTGCAGGTCCTCAATCACAGGCTCACCAGTCTCGTCATACTTGAGCACGACCTTAATCTTACCGCCTCTTTCTTCGGAAATAACCTGATAATCCTGAATGAAACCTTCGCGCTTCATAATCTTCAGAATTTCCAGCTTGAGATTGGATTTCGGCTCTATGATAACCTCTTCTTTCCTGTTTCTAACCGCATTCCTGATCCTTGTCAGCATATCAGCAATTGGATCTGTATTCATAGTTCGACCTCCTCACCAGCTTGCCTTCTTAACCCCGGGGATCTCCCCGCGCAGGGCAAGCTCTCTAAAACAGATGCGACACAGACCAAACTTACGAATGTAACCGTGTGGTCTTCCACACCTCTTACACCTGTTTCTGTGTCTCACCTTAAACTTGGGCTCTTTCATAAATGTCTTAACGACTTTAGCTTTCCTTGCCAATTCTCATTACCTCCTCTCAAACGGAAAACCAAATTCCTCAAGAAGCTTCATTGCCTCTTCGTCGGTCTCCGCAGTGGTAACAATCGCTATATCCATTCCAAAAACCTTTTTAACTTTATCGATGTCGATTTCGGGAAAAACTGTGTGCTCATTCAACCCAAAGTTATAATTGCCTCTTCCATCAAAGGAATCTCTTGGCAATCCTCGGAAATCTCTCACACGTGGCAGTGCAAAATTGATCAATCTATCAAGAAAATCGTGAGCCATTCTTCCACGAAGGGTAACTTTAAGACCAATGGGCATTCCTTTTCTAAGATGGAATGCAGCAACTGCCTTTCTTGCTCTTCTAATCACCGGCCACTGTCCGGTAATCATTGCAAGGTCCTGAGCAATCACATCCAGAATCTTCGGGTCCTGAACAGCCTCACCAACACCCACATTAACCACGATTTTCTCGATCCTCGGCACCTGGTGGATATTTTTATATCCAAGCTCTTTCATCAATTTCGGTCTGATTTTCTCTTTGTATTCCTTGAGATATCTCGACATCACTCAATCACCTCACCGCATTTTTTGCAGTACCTGACCTTTCTTCCATCCTCGAGAAACTTGAATCCCACGCGTGTCGGATTTCCACAGTTCGGGCAGATAAGTCTAACGTTAGAAACGTGAATTGGAGCTTCCATTTCGATAATTCCGTGCGGCTCTTCAGGAGAAGTCCTTCTCTGGTGCTTCTTAACCTTATTAACGTCTTCAACGATAATTCTGTTTGTCTCAGGAAAAACCTTAATGACTTTCCCGATTTTTCCGCGAGTCCTGTTGTGGTCACCCTTCACCACCAGCACGGTATCGCCTTTCTTAATCTTCGCCGCCATTTATACCACCTCCGGTGCAAGTGAGACAATCTTCATAAATCTCTTCTCTCTCAGCTCTCTTGCTACTGGGCCGAAGACACGAGTTCCCTTTGGATCGTTGTACTGGTCAATGAGTACAGCAGCGTTGTCGTCAAATTTAATATAGGTGCCATCCTTTCTACGCATCTCTTTTCTCGTTCTCACAATCACAGCCTTCATCACATCACCTTTTTTAACTGAAGAACCGGGGACAGCCTCTTTGATAGTCACAACTACAACATCGCCCACATAAGCATATTTTCTTCTCGAGCCACCTAAAACCTTAATGACCATTGCTTCCTGAGCACCAGTGTTATCGGCAATCTTTAATCTTGTGAAATCCTGAATCATTTTTCTTCCTCCTTATTTAGAAGGTCTTCGGGACGCTCAGCCTTTCTCAAGATTTCCACAAGTCTCCATCTCTTTAACTTAGAAAGGGGCCTGGTCTCCATGATTCTCACAATGTCACCCTCTCTGGATTCATTGTGCTCATCATGAACGTAGTACTTTTTCCTGACCTTGATATACTTCTTGTAGAGAGGGTGTTTAACAATCCTCTCGACGACCACGACCCGCGTTTTATTCATCTTATCGGAGACAACTTTGCCGACTCTTTCTTTTCTAAAACCACGTCTCTCTTTCATTTTGCTCCACTCCCGGATTTCTGAAGCTCTCTTTCCCTCAGGATTGTGAGAATCCTCGCAATGTCCTTCTTAAGAAGCTTGAACATGTGGGACTTCACCTCCGCCTTCTGGGCGTGCTGGAATCTGAGGTTAAAGAGCTCTTCTTTCAAATCACTCAGTTTCTGGCGCAGCTCGTCGTCGGTGAGCTCTCTCAGCTCTCTCGCCTTCATCATACTCCTCCTTCCTTAAGAGACACAAACCTCGTCTTTATGGGGAGTTTAAAGGAAGCCTTCCTGAAAGCCTCTCTTGCCTGCTCTTCGGTCACACCGGCAAGCTCAAAGAGTATCCTTCCAGGCTTGACCACTGCTACCCAGTGATCAACATTTCCCTTTCCCTTCCCCATACGTGTCTCGGCAGGTTTTTTCGTCACTGGCTTATCCGGGAAAATTCTTATCCAGAGTTTTCCACCTTTTTTAAGATATCTTGTAATGGCAAGACGTGCCGCCTCAATCTGGTTTCCAGTAATCCAGTGGGCCTCAAGGGCCTTTAATCCATATTCTCCAAAAGCAATGTAGTTTCCTGAAGTTGCTTTACCCTTTCTGCGTCCTCTGTGCTGTTTTCTATATTTTGTCCTCTTTGGCATCAACATCTCAGTAAACCTCCTCCTCTTCTGTATGCTTCTTTGTAAGAATCTCGCCCTTGTAAATCCATACCTTCACGCCAATTGTCCCATACTTGGTGTAAGCTGTAGCTTCGGCGTAATCAATGTCCGCTCTCAGGGTTTGAAGAGGCACTCTGCCCTTTCTGTACCATTCTTTACGGGCAATCTCGGCTCCGCCGAGTCTTCCCTTGGTCTGCACCTTGATTCCCTTAGCACCCATCCTCATTGCCATATCAACTGCACGCTTCATCGCCCTTCTGTGTGAAACACGCTGTTCTATCTTCTGGGCAATGGACTGGGCTACAAGCTCTGCCTGAATCTCAGGAATCCTTACCTCGTGGACGTTGATGTTAATATCCCTTTTTCCGGTAAGTTCCATGAGCTCGCGTCTCAGAACCTCTACCTCGGAACCTCGTCTACCAATCACAACACCCGGTCTCGATGTGTAAATATTGATACTCAACTTCTCAGCGGCTCTATCAATGATAATGTCAGCAACCTGTGCATCCTTGAGTCTCGTTCTCAGATACTGCCTAATCTTAAGGTCCTCTTGAAGGTTTGCCTCAAGGTCTTTACCCTCGGCAAACCAGTGGGCTTTCCAGTCCTTTGTAACTCCCAATCTAAATCCTATCGGATGAACTTTCTGTCCCATAC
>WFZT01000052.1 GCA_015489415.1 Caldifarciminota bacterium
AAAAAATTAGTTTTAATGCGGAATTCCAGGTGACGAGCTTTATATGCGCGTAGATACTTGCCTTAGCCCTGTCGTTTCAGTATGATTATTTTGAAGTGGATGAAAAAATGAAGCAGATGGTGCTAAAATCCATAGAGAAAACCCAGAAGGGGTGGAAGAAGGGGACCCAGGTAAAGTTAAAGCAGGAGTACCCCGAGCTTTACAAAGAGCTTGTGTTTCTTGAGGAGCAGATAAACTCCAAGATGATTGAAGGGGCCAGGGAAGATGAAATAAAATTACTCATCGAGCGCTGGGAGAAGCTGGTAGAAGAGATTAAGAGGAAATTAAATGGTTGATGCCGCATTTGTTAATGAGCTTATATCCACAATGGTTGAGAAAAGGGCCTACGAAGGTATATTTGCTGCCGGGGCCAGGCCTATTTTAAGAACAGAAAACGGAGCAATTGGGTTTAAAGATGCAAGACTTACACCCGATGATGTGATTCAACTCCTTGTTCTTTTGAGGCAGAAATCCAAATTTGCAAACAATCCTCTTGAAGAATCTGGAATTTTCTCCTTCGGCATCAAAAATCTTGGTCGTTTTACTGTGGAGTATCTCCAGCAGAGAGGTTCAATTGTCGTCTCACTACGCCGCATGCGGGAGAAAGTTTTCGATATCAAGCAGGCCGTCACATCACGCGAACTCCTCCCCATGCTCTTTCACCTCATAGATCAGGGAACCGGACTCTTCATCATTAGCGGTAAGAATCAGGTTCTAAACGTATCGGTGGCGGCTTCCATAATTTCATACATCACACAAAAAAAGTTGAATGTGGTTTACACGGTCGAGAAGCCACAAACCCATCTTTTGAGACACAATAACGGCGTGGTGATCCAGAGAGAGGTTGGAACTGATGTGATGAGCTTCGACGAGGCTATAAGACAGGCACTGAGTATGAACGTGGATATACTCTATTTAAATGACGTGCCCGGCGAAGAGACCTTGAGTGGTATCTTCAGGGCAGTTGAACGGGGAATCCTCGTCATCGCTGCGTTTCCCTCTGCTGGCATTCCCTACTCCTTCTTATACCTTGAAAATATCGCTATAAGCCCAATAACAGTCAGGGAGCTTACTGCAAGTTCTCTCCAGATGGTAATTAGCCCACTGAGTTTTGACCACAGGGCAAACGTTTTGCATGCCAGCTGGCTTTTCAAAAAGGAAGAAGTATCCAACATGATACGGCTGGGGAATTACTTTGAGCTCGAAAGGTTTATAAAAAAGAGCTGACCTGCTACCTATTTTCCGTTTGGCTCGATTTTAAGGACTTTTATCCAGGCGAAAAGCTTCTGAATTGTAGACCACACCTCAGTCCTGTAAGCCCAATAATTCCCGACCCAAAACCCCGAATACAAAAATTTGAAAGAAATCACCGCTCCATACGAAAAGATAAATCAACTTGAGAGGGACCGGGGCATTTTTCATCAAACATCCCCGAGACTTTACCTCAAAGAGGTCACCCAAAATGGTTTAAAAATAATCTAACTCCCTGGAAATAAAATTCTTCGCTCAGCTATGGGGGAAAATGCTAAGATAAGTTTACTTCTTAACCTTTCTCTTGCGGGCGGATGGTATTCCAAGAAAGCTCCTTTTTTCTGATATGCTACGTCTCGAAATGTTTATCCCCTCTTCCTTGAGGATTCTGGCAATGTCCTCATCCCTTAAGGGGTGCTCCTTGTCCTCACTTTCTATCAACTCTTTTATCCTCTTCAAAAGATAATCACTGGAAACGTTGTTGTTTTCCCCTTTTATCTTGAGAGACCTGGAGAAGAAGAATTTTAGCTCGAAAATGCCGACAGGGGTATCTGCGTATTTCTTGTTAACGATTCTATTGAGTGTGGATGGTGGTATTCCCAGCTCCTCAGCCGCCTGTAGCTGAGTGATGGGATTTAAATATTTGGTCTTCCCCATGAGGAAATCTTTCTGATGTTGGGCAATAAACTCGGCAATCCTCAGGATATAGGCTTTCCTTTTTTGAAGCCCCTCAAGGAACTCGAGCGCCCTCTTATACCTCTCCTGAATAAACCTTTTGGCCTCATCAGGAATGCCCGGGTCATCAAGCATTTTAAGATACTTCGAGTTTAACGTTACCTTGGGAATCCCCGACTCTACAAGTTCAACCACGAGCCTTCCTTCGACAATTTTTATAATCACCTCCGGATAAACGTAAGAGGGTCGAGTTCTGTCATACTTATTCACCGGATGGGGATAAAGCTGTTTTAAAATCTCCCTCGCACGCTCCTTCTCCTCGTCTGGTAAATTGTTGATAAGTTTCTGAACATGGTAACTATCAAGTTTATCCCAATAGTCACTCACTACCTGGTAAAGAATAGAATCGTTACAGCCAAGAAAATCTAACTGCGCGAGATAAACTTCCCGGATATCTCTCGCGGCAACACCAGGGGGATCAAACCTCATAAGCTCACGCCTTACCTCTTCGACAACTTCGACAGGCACACCCAATTCATTTGCAATATCCTCGACCGGATCCCTCAACATTCCGTTACCGTCAAGTCTATCAAATAGTTCGCGCGCGATTTTTCCTTCTATGGTGTTTTCAGGGAATGTGACCGCAAGCTGGGCTTCTATCCTCTGCCAGAAATTAATACCCTCTGTCATCCACCTGGCGTCAACTTCCTGCTCTTCTTCCTCATCTGGAGCTATCGGTATCTTAGGGTCACCGGAGAGTTCACTGTATGAAGATGTGACCTCGCGTTTTTCAAGCCTGTTTCGCATGCGGTCCATCACGTTGACGTCCTCTTTCAAAAGCGGATTCTGCTCAAGCTCCTCAAGAATCATTTCGTTAAGCTCAAGAAGGGGGGTCTGAATTAAACGGATCTCTGTACGCAGGATGGGGAACATGTTCTGCTTGAGTTTCATCTGCTGTTTCTGGCTGAAACCCTTCATAGTCTGAACCTCTCGCCCAGATAAAACTTCCTCACGTTCTGATCGTTCACAAGCTCTTCCGATGAACCCTGAAACATAATCTTTCCATCATAAATTATATAGGCTCGGTCTGTAATTTCCAGTGTCTCCCGAACGTTGTGATCAGTTATCAAAACACCGATAGACATGCCCTTGAGAGTTTTAACGATTTCCTGGATATCCTGACGAGTTTTGGGATCAATACCCGTGAAAGGCTCATCAAGAAGCAGAAATTTTGGATTGAGGGCCAGACTGCGGGCAATTTCAACACGTCGCCTCTCACCCCCGGAAAGCTGGTATGCTTTACTATCACGCAACCGTAGAACATTCATCTGGTTTAACACTTCTTCAGTCTTCTTTTTTATCTTCTCTTTCGATTTCTCTCGCATCTCGAGCACTGCATAAACATTGTCATAAACTGTCATTTTACG
>WFZT01000053.1 GCA_015489415.1 Caldifarciminota bacterium
AATTTCATTCATCCCTGGGGGCCCATCTTCCAGCAGGTCCGTTGTTATTGAGGCAAGTCCAAGGAGCTCTGGTGGGTCATAGGCTGCACCACACCTTGTGACGAAATTCATCTGAAGTATAGGCAGGTCCTTTTTCCTGACCCCATAGACCTTCAATCCGTTATCAAGTGTAATCTCATAGGTGTCAAGTCTCATTTCTTTCTAAGCCTCACAACTGTCAGATTATCGTCATTAAGGTACTTTTGAGCCACTTTCCTGACATCCTCACGAGAAACCTGCATAAGTTTCTCCGGGTATTTGTTAATGTAATCCGGCGTGGCGAGTAAATTGTACTCTCCAAGCATAAAGGACATATCAAGGGTGGTTTCCTGTTTATAGACAAAATTGGCAAGAACCTTTTTCCTGGATTTTTCCAATTCTTCTTCGCTCACACCTTCGTTCTTGATTCTTTCGATCTCGTCCTTAAGGACGGCCTCTCCTTTCTCAACCATGACATTCTCATTCCAGTGAATGTGGAATATCAGCAATCCGGGGTCTTTCAGGCTCAATAGAGTTACATCCACGCTGGAGGCCAATTTTTTCTTATAAACCAGCTTTTCATAAAGCCGCGATGACCTTCCACCACCTAATACATCATTGAGAATGGAAAGGGCCGGTGTATCCTCGTGTTTAAATTCCGGTATGTGGTAGGATAAGGTTGAAATATTGATAAGACCATTTTTATCAAAAATTTCTCGAATTTTGATGCCCTCCTGAGGTGGCTCCTGGGTAATGTCGTGTTCGAGGGTTCCACGGTTTTGAATACCACCGAAATACTTTTCGGCAAGCTGGAATACTTCCTCTGTTTTGACATCACCTCCCACAAGCAAAAATGCATTTCTGGGACTATAATGGGATTCGTAGTATTCTCTGACCTTTTCAAGTGTCATATTTTCAAGGTCACTTGCAAAGCCGATGACTGGAATCCTATATGGATGTGCCTCATAAGCGGTGAGGAAAATCTCTTCAAAGAGCTTGCCCTCGGGATAATTTTCTACAGTTAATTTTCTCTCCTCTTTCACCACGTTGAGCTCTTTATCAAATTCCCGAAATGTCAGGTTTTGCATTCTGTCGGCTTCCATCTCTAAAAGGAGTTCTAACTTTGAAGATGGGACGAGAGAAAAATAAACCGTCTCGTCTTTCCATGTCATAGCGTTGTCGTAACCTCCAAAGCTCTGGACGATTGCCGAAAACTCCTCGGGGCCGTATTTTTTGGTTCCTTTAAACATCATGTGTTCCAGCAAATGGGAGATGCCGGAAATCCCCGGGAATTCGTACCTTGAGCCTACTCTGTACCAGACCTGAATTGACACAACTGGCACACGATGGTCCTCGAAGGTAAGGACTTCGAGACCGTTCTCCAGACGGGTGCGCTCAAATCTAATCTTTAGTTTCTTCAGTATCTCAGAGGAAATAGCCATGAGAGGTTTTAGGATAACAGCGTTGGCGAAGTGTGTCAAGCGAGGGTTTTTATCTTGAATTTTTTATTTTTCAAGCGGAAGGCACCCTTCCTGAATCCCACCCTCCACGCACAAAGTGCTGGAGGGAAGATGGGAGGTGGAATTTTCGAGCAAGCCCCTCTGACTCTTGAAAAGTTTGTCATTTGCATTATCATTAAAGATAGAAATGAAAGTTTTGTTTGTCTATCCAGAATATCCTGTAACTTTCTGGAGCTTTAAATACTCGCTTAAATTCATCTCAAAAAAGGCGTCCCTGCCTCCTTTGGGGCTTATAACCGTAGCTGCAATGACGCCTGATTCCTGGGAAAAGAAACTTGTTGACCTGAATGCAGAAAAGCTCGATGAGCGCATTCTGAAAGACTATGATTTCTGCTTCATAAGTGCCATGGCCGTCCAGAGGAAATCGGCAAGAGAAGTCATTTCCCTCTGTAAAAAACATGGAGTGAAAATTGTTGCTGGCGGTCCCCTCTTTACAACTGAACCCGAAAAATTTGACGATGTTGATTACCTCGTCCTCAATGAGGCTGAAATAACCCTTAAAGAGTTTCTACACGATCTTGAACATGGAAAACCCAAACATATCTATGCAACCGCAGAGTGGGCCGACATAAAGACCACTCCTCCACCCCAATGGGATCTTTTAAACAAAAAATATTATGCCTCCATGAGTCTGCAGTTTTCCCGTGGATGCCCGTTTAACTGCGAATTCTGCGATATCCCATTCCTTTATGGGAGGATGCCGAGAACCAAGACTGCGGAGCAGATGGTGAGAGAGCTTGAATCACTGTACCAATGGGGATGGAGAGGCGATTTGTTCTTTGTTGATGACAACTTCATTGGCAACAAAAGAGTCCTCAAAAAGGAGGTACTTCCCGCTATGGTAGAATGGATGCGGAAGAGAAATTACCCCTTCAGCATCATTACAGAAGCATCCCTAAACCTTGTTGACGACGAAGAATTGATGGACCTGATGATAAATGCAGGCTTCAACCGGGTATTTGTGGGGATTGAAACTCCAAATGAGGACAGCTTAAAGGAGGCAAACAAATTTGCCAATCTCAGGAGGAATTTACTGGAATCAGTGAGAATTCTTCACGAACATGGATTTATCGTGCACAGTGGGTTCATCCTTGGATTTGACAGTGACAAACCCTCCATTTTTGATCTCATGATAAGGTTTATCCAGAACTCTGCTATTACTGTCGCAATGGTTGGCCTTTTGAATGCTCCACGTGGCTCAAAGCTCTATGAGAAGTTAAAACTTCAGAAAAGACTGCTTGGCGACATAACTGGAGACAACACAGATTTCTCGACAAATATCATCCCGAAAATGGGCCTCGATACATTGGTTGCCGGATATAAAAAGGTGGTCTCCACCATCTATTCACCTGCAGAATACTACAAACGAGTCAAAAAATTCCTCACCGAATACAAGCTGCCAAGGCGGGAACTCGTGGACGTCAACTGGACAAATATCAAAGCATTCTTAAAATCCCTCTTTGTACTTGGAATCAAAGACCGAGGAAGAAAGTATTACTGGAAACTTTTGCTCTGGACAATTTTCAAAAGACCTAAGTATCTTCCCATAACAGTTACCCTTTACATCTACGGTTATCACTTCAGAAGGATATTTATTGATGACCCAAAAAAGTTAGCTCCTTCCCATTAATTCTTTTAGCCTGTTTTTGACCTCCTCCACATGACCTTTAACTTTCACATTTCTCCATATATACCTGATCTTTCCATCAGGATCAATTATGAATGTGCTCCTCTCGGTACCAAAGTACTCTCTGCCGTACCTCTTCTTGAGTTTCCATGCACCGTAGGCCTCAATCACCCTGTGCTCAGGGTCACTCAGAAGCGTAATCTTGAGATTATGTTTCTCTCTGAAATTTTTATGACTTTTTACTGAATCCTTACTGACGCCCAAAACAACTGCCTCAAGAGCCTCGAAATCCTTAAGATTTTCGGTGAAATCAATGGCTTCGCGCGTACACCCACTGGTATTGTCTTTCGGGTAGAAATAGAGCACCACCCATTTTCCTCGAAAATCCTTAAGGCAAACTTCTTTACCATCCTGATCTGGCAAACAGAATTCAGGTGCAACATCTCCTATCTCTGGCATCTTTTAACCTCCTTTTTCCAATTATTGTAATTTTCCACACGGAAATTTTAAAGCCCTTATTCAGAAATAAAAATGACTACCGCGTAAAAAATTAGTTTTAATGCGGAATTCCAGGTGACGAGCTTTATATGCGCGTAGATACTTGCCTTAGCCCTGTCGTTTCAGTATGATTATTTTGAAGTGGATGAAAAAATGAAGCAGATGGTGCTAAAATCCATAGAGAAAACCCAGAAGGG
>WFZT01000054.1 GCA_015489415.1 Caldifarciminota bacterium
CGGCCCCGTCGTTGTGAGGCAGAGAGCGGTTTGAGTAATAAGAATGTGAAGAATTTCCTGCTGCTATAAATCCATTGGAGCAGACTGTTAATCTATTGTAGATGCGTCCATAGTACCTAAAGTTAAATCCTGCTGGTAGGTTGACCGTACTTGTTGCATCGTCCCCGAGACTCAGCCTTGTTCCGGTGGAATTTATTTCAATCCATTCAAATTGGGGCGCTTCCTGGTAGAATCTATCCGTGATGTCGTAGGCATAATAGCCGTAATTATCAGGTCCCATGGGGTCTTCTGAGGTGATCTGTCCGATAATAACCTCGAATTGCATTGTATCAGAGTAACCGTCCTCAGTGGTCACAACCACATTTATTGTGGCATGGTGCTCTTTGGGCGTGCCAGGATCTGCGCTTATCATTACACTGTCGAGTGAGAGAGCAGAGGAGTCGGGATAAATGTTTTCAAATCTTAAAGTTTCACTGGAAACGGTGAGAAAGGTGTCACTGGTAGAAAGGATGGCAAATGGTGAATAGGCAATGCCATGTCCTGAATTCAAAATGCTCAGCCTTAGATAAGCGTTTTCTCCTGGGTCAAGTCTGTGGTTGAAATGTGTGGCGCCTGAATCGTTGATGGTATAGCTATCGAGTTCCATTGAGGGTGTTCCCACTATAAAGGAGCGAAATGAATTCCATGTGTCACCTGAAGCGGAAACAGCTTCGATCCTCAGCGTGAAATCGCTGCCATCATCTATGCCATTAGCAACTGCTACGGGGATTGTATCTCCCGTGATTGTGTCGCCCGGAGCAACATTTCCGATGGTGTGAGATGTTGTATCAAGTACTTCAGCAATTGAGTCTCCATAGACGTGGAAAGTAACCCCGACAGCGGTGTCAATTCCCCAGTTTTTGAAGTTAAACCCTATTTCAACTGTTTCTCCAGGGTTTATAATGCCGTCACCGTTCCCATTGCTTAATCCCGTTGTGTCATCGTCAACAGATGTGTTGTATACAGTAACGTATGGGCCATTTGAGATGGGCTGGATACCTGAGATGAATGGTGTCAAATTGTAGCCCGAAACGGCTATAATTACAGTGTCT
Organism: Caldifarciminota bacterium; assembly: GCA_015489415.1. GTDB lineage: Bacteria > Hydrothermota > Hydrothermia > B15-G9 > WFZT01 > WFZT01. Next base: position 1,092 of record WFZT01000054.1, read on the forward strand.
GGAGTGGTTACTTCGACATCCAGAATAGCCTGGCCTGCAGAATTGGTTACGCCGTGGACATATAGGCTCGTATCCTGCACGAGAACTACATTTGCACCCTCAACAGGTGTGCCGTTGGCCGTTACGGTCACAGTTATCTGGCTTGAACCTATGGGAATTGAGGGAGGAAAGTCCACGGTTAATTCCTGAGGCATGGCTGTTCTAATTGTTGTTGCAGGGTCTCCCACGTAATTAAATTCTTCAAACTCAGTCCTTGTCTCCTGGGAATCAGGTCGCCAGGGATAACCAGCACCATTGGTTCTCACGTATCTGTCGTACATGTAGTATTTGCCGTTATTGAGGATGCCGCCTGGCCACGGAATTCTCATTCCGTATGGATTTACTGAAGATGAGTCTGGATATCCGGGATGAAAATCAGGAAAGAGAGCATCCCAGAAGCCTTTATCAAGCTCATCGTTATATCCTGAGTAGCTGATTCTTGTGGCCCCAATGTATCCAATGGCCCCTTTGTTGGGCAGTCTTATTAATTCTTCTCCTACGCTTTCATAATTTCTTGCGGGGTATTCATCGGTCTCTCCGTCAAACCATCCTGATTCACAGTTTGGTGAGAAAAATACAGGGGTTATGTTGGCGTTTGTCAGCTGAGAGAGGTTGTTTACCGAAAATCTGGGATGTCCCCAGCCTTCGAGACTTCCGCCGCCGTTTCTTGATGCCCCGTGGTCCCTGTGATTTACGATTGCTACACCACTGTTGATTGCTTCGATAACACCATCAGTGCTTCCCGGGGGATTCCCATCTTCGTACTGACGAATTACATGATATCCATGCTGGTTCAGGTAAACATAGGCAGACTCTGAAGTAGCGACAAAGTAACGACCACTCTCATTGTAGGCAGCGAGGAGTATATTGTTAAACCAGTTAACGTTTGTGTATGGATTTTTTTCATATTTCAGGAGTTTTCTAACGTAGTTGCCGAGCTGAACAGAGTTGTCCACAGAGATTCTACCGACAAAGATGTCAGGAAATGGTATGTATGATCCTGAGTCCATCTCGGCATAGTAGATGTCGGTCCCTATGTATTCACTGGTGTATGGGTGATGAAATCTGTAATCTGGAGGTATAAGCTCGGCATCTCCAACGATGCCAACAAAAGATGGTGCAGGATTCCAGTTATTATAAGCCTGAAGAATGTAGTTCCTGATGCTCTGGGCAGAAACATTTCCAAGCTCCGAAAGTAAGACGACTCTGGTCTTTATGCCAGAAAGGTTTCTCCACTCCACAAGCGGTCTCAGGCTGTCGTAAAGGCTATCGGGAACAAAATAAATCATGTCGGCACCGTTTGTTTTCGGTTCATTTAAAGGAGGCGAAATTAGATTGCTGTTTGCGAGCATATTTTTAAAGAGGCTGTAGAAATAAGGGCTCATTAATCTTGGGTCGTAAATTCTTCCACCGCCAATAAACTCCACGTGAACGCTAAGGTTTCTATAGATCCTCAGAACTTTGCGGTAAGGGTTGTACTGGATGGGAGCTATGATGATCGAGGTTACATTTACGCCTCTAATTTTGTAGGTTGGTGTGTGGGAAGCCAATCTTACGGGATACCACGTATCGCTTGAATAGAATTCGTTATTTATCTGGAAATCAACCTGCTCATTACCCTGCGGTGTCTCAGGAAGCGGTGATTGTGCAGGGAAAAGCTCGATATCGGGAATGTCTGTGAAATCTTTTGCGTCGTAGGAGACTCTAATGCCGGCCCCTTCCGGAACCGCAACTTTAACAGGAAACGTTGGAAGCTCGGGTAACCCTACGTTTGCTGTGTGTCCGCCACCCGGTATAGCGATCCGGGTGTAGGTTGCCCCTTCAATGGATACATCCTGTAAGACGAGCTTTCCCGTAGTGACATTAAGATCGAGTCCTGAGATAGATGAGTTCAGAACCTGGACTCTGTTCTGGCCAAGATTCAGGGTTCTTGTATTCCCAAACTGCATGTTGGTGGCAAAACCCCACCCAAGAAGGATGAGAGAAGCCATTAGCTTTTTAAGCATACTTACCTCCCTGTTACTATGAATCTCGTTTTGTAGAGCTTACCCCCCGCCTCGACAATCACAAAATACAGGCCTGGAGAATAGGAACTCCCCAACGGAATTTCATGTTTCCCACTGGTTAATTTCCCGAAATCTCTACTTTTAACCAATCTACCACTTACATCAAAAATAGACATGGATACGTTCATTGGACCTGGTAAAGAGAGTTCAAGCTCGCCTCTTGAAACATTGGTGAGAACGTTACCGCGGAGTGAGAAGTTCAGGTTTTTAACAACCGGCTTTTCGCTTACTGCAACTGTGTGATAGCCAAAGAGTGTTATGTCATCTACGTAAAATCCATCATATGTTACCGAGCCGTCGCTTGTAAAGTGGAATCTAATGTAAACTGTGTCCCCAATGAAATCGCTCAAATCGGCTGTATCAGCTATCCAGGAATTCTGGTCACCTGTATAGGTTTTGAGGGTTTGCCAGTTTACATGATCAGTTGAGACCTCAAGATAGGCAAAATCCCACCCATTCTCAATTTCATACCTTGTGTAGTAAGCAATTCCTGCAAGGCGAAGGTTATCAAGTACTATAGGATGGGCATACTCTGCATAGGAATTTACGTGATTTCTGTAGTTTCCATTGGGAGAATCGGTAAGGCTATGAGATGGAGAATGGTAATGTGAGGACGTGAGACCCCAGGCGCCACTTAGATTCCAATCAGTCAGACCCTGCTCGAAATCTTCATTCATATATTCTTCGGGTGTTCCTACATGGATGATTGTCTGGTAAGGCTGTTCAAAGCCGTTGTCGGCTGTTATAGTGAACGAAACTTCGAGGGCCGTTCCATTTCTAACCTGATTGGAAAGAGCTATTCTAATAGGGGATGGTGAGGATACACCCGGAGATGGGAATGCAGGAATTGATCCCACACTTACAGATGGTGTCAGGACTGTCCCGGCCATTGTGTCTATTTCCGCGGAAATAGCAACATTGTTGCCGGTTTCATAGGGTGAAAGGTCGGTGAGTGATAAGTAAACTGAAACCGTGTCCATGGGATTGATGGTTGCCTGACCATTTTGATTTCTTACAGAGTCAACTTTAACTTCAAAGAAAAGACCAGCGGCTTCGAGGACAAACATGTTTAGAGGTATATTTTCGCGGATCTGCCCCAGAATGATATTCGTATCTGGTTGCCAGAATGCCTCTCCGACCTCCACAACAAAAGACAGTGCGCGAGGCTTCTGAACAGTGTCGCCGTAAAACCAATCGTTGGCCTCACCGTTTACCGGGTAGAGCAATTCAGCGGGTCTTCCGTATTCATAGCCATTTACCCTGGTCATACGCTGTGCCATGGCGACAAAGGTGCTCTGGTCCGGGGTTGGCTGATTTACATAACCCCAGGGGTAAATGACAAGATTTGAATAGGTGTGATAATTGATGACGATTCTTGGCCTGGTGGAGTCTGCAAATATTCTCATGTAGTCAGTTTCTGGCTCTGAGAACGGCCCTGTACCTCTATATGTTTGAGAAGAGGGTGTGGGCGAGGAGCCATAATTATCGTATCCCCACATATATCCAAAGTTTCTATTCAAGTCAACGCCATCATAATCGGGGTCGAAACGCCCGTTGTTGTTATTGTCTCTCTTATTCTTTCTCCAGTACCCATCTGAAACCTCGTTGTACGTATAACCGTCTGGATTAACCACAGGTTCAATATAAAGTTCCCTGTTGTTAATAAGCCAGGTAACAAGGGGGTCTGTTCCATAGTTTCTCACAAGATAATGTATAAATCCGAAAACAGTGGAGACTCCACCGGGTTCTCTTGCATGAATGGCGGCGTTTAAAAATACAGCCGGTTCGTCTTCGTCAACTTCTGGATTGTCGGAGATCCTTATTGCCCAGAGCTCACGGCCTTCGATGGACTGACCAATTGAGAATTTCTCAGAGATTATATTGGGATAATGAGCGTGAAGGCTGTCGAGCTCTGCCACCGCTTCCGAATAGGTATAGTAAGGTCCAAAGTTTATCTTGGGTACGTGATTTTCGAGGTCGGCATCGAGTATTTCGAAGGAGAATTCATTCAAAACATCGAGATTTTTAACAATCACGTCAACTGCATTCTTTGTGGGAAGAGATGCGGCTACATCCACTCCCTGAGATACGAGTTTCTCAACATCAGAGTACCCGTTTACATGTACTCTTACCAGGTATTCCGCATTTAGCGATGCGGCAAGCATCATTGCGACGAATACAAACTTCCTCATACTGCACTCCTTTCAAATATGATTTGAATCCTATTTTACGGGAAACGGCGGGTAATTTTAATTAAGTCGTTAAGATGCTGATAGTATCAATAGTGCCCGAGAACCCCCTTCTTTCTCGCCTGATACTCAAATCTTGAGAATATCCACATGCCGAGAAGGAAGTAGAATAGGAAGTTTGCGTAAAGGATTATGAGATCAAGGAGAGACATGTGAAAAATTGATATCCCCTTTGTCATATTCTCGTGAACCAAAAATGTCCCAAGAGATAGAGGTAAAAGTTTGGCAAGCGGGTATTTGTCTACCGGTATCATCAGCAAAAATATAAAAAGGAACTGGAGAATCTGGTAAAAGCTGCGAATACGCTTGTACACGAGTGAGATGCCTCCGACAATGAATCCAATTCCATAAACGGCACCTATTGTTGGAATAAAAAGCAGCAGGAGGCTTAGCAAATCAATATGTAGCCACCTGCCTGTGGTCAACATCATGAGGATGAGTACGGGGATCTCCATCAACGACGAAATGATGAAGTCGGAAATCACTATAAAGACAGATATCCAGTTGAAGCCAATGGGAGACATGTAGAGTTGTTCGAGGGTCCCGGTATTGGCCTCTTCTGTTACTCCCCACGATAATCTTGCATATGCAGCCATTGAGTAGGTCCAGAGAAAGAACCCCACGATAAGACTTTCTACACTCTGTCCGTAGTTGGGGTTGTTTCTTCCGAGGTATCTAAAACCCAGGAAGATAGCGAGGAAGATAATGTAAATGGAAATCAATCCCGAGATGAAGTTCACGGGATATCTTTTGGTGACGATCCATTCTTTCTTCAGTACGGTGAGAAACACCTGTTTCATTTTTCCCCACTCCCTTTTACGAGCTCGATGTACACCCTCTCGAAGTCTGGCTCCACGGATTTGATGGATTTTATCCTGACATTATACATCTTCAGAAGTTCCATTAGGTCGTATATTCTTGAATCATCTTTCAGCTCAACATTAAAGCGCATGTTTCCAAAATGAACGTTGAGGAAATTCTCTTCCAGCTTTTTCTTGAGTTCATCCGGGATTTCACCTTCGTAAGAAACTTCATAGGCGCTGGTTTTAAACAGTGCTTTAAGCTTTTCGATCTTTCCATTGGCTATGATCTTCCCGTTTTTGAGGATTATCACCCTCTCACACACCTCTTCGACAACCTTCATGTCATGACTGGAAAGCAGCATGGTCCTGCCATCATTGGCGGTAAGCTCTTTAAGGGTTTTCCTGAGCTCGATTGAGGATTGGACATCCATTCCGAGTGTGGGTTCGTCGAGAAACAGAATTGGAGTTCTCCTGATGAAGGCGGAGGCAACGGCAACCTTTTGTTTCATCCCCCGAGAAAGCGTTCGCACCTGACTATCTATCCGGGAGAGAAGACCAAATTTATCAAGAAGATACTCAATCTGATCTTTAACTTCTCGTGGGGATAAACCCTGCAATCCGGCAAAGAACTCGAGATTCTCTTTTACTGTGAGTCGCCAGTAAATGTTACGACTCCCCTCAAGAACTGCGGCGATGAGCTTGTATATCCATCTGTCGAAGACACCAACCTTTCTACCGTTGATATATATTTTCCCATCATCAGGTATAAGCAATCCGAGTATGCTCTTTATTGTTGTGGTTTTACCTGCTCCATTGGGACCAAGGATACCAACGATTTCACCTTCTTTCACATCAAAGGAAATACCATTTACTGCGTGTATCTCCCTTTTACGAGTTCGATATACTTTGGTGAGATTCTCTACACGTAACATGTCAACTCCCCAGGGCTAAATTTTTTGAATTGTCTGTAGGATGTGTTCTTAAATTCAAATGGCTCTCGGATTCCTTCTAAAACAAATAAAGATTTGAAATTTATCATTATCCCAATAAAAACAGCCATCCTGCAGGCAATCCAATTGTAGTGAAGTTTAAGTTTATTGTCTTGGCATTATCTTTTCAACCATTTGTATTTTGAAAGTGAGAAATAATTATTTGACTGGGATGATGTAGCCTTCTTGCTCTTAAAAGCTGAAAGAAAGGCCTAAAATCTTTCCTGCTCGTCTGAGATTGTTTTTCCATACTCCAATCGACATATTCACAATTAGAAAACTTTGTAATACTTCTCTAAACATATTCGAAAATGTTCCCCCCACCCATCCTCCCCCACGCACGAAGTGCGTGGGGGAGGATGGGTGGGGGAATTCCTCGTAAAATTCCAGGTAAATTGAAATTTTTCTAATATGCTTAACTACCTCTGGATAACACCTCATCTAAATTTTATCATTGTAAAAATGTCACGTAAAATCGTTTATCTCGGCATTTTAATAGCACTGGTTGGGGTATATTTTGCATTCAGACCCCGAACCAGGCTCGTTAAAATTGGGAATGGAAGGGTGGAGAATTGTCTTTTATGCCACAATGACACACCTTCACCGGATAAAAACCATGCTAAAGAGGCACTTGGATGCTCCTCGTGCCATCTTGGCAATCCGTACGCCACGAAAAAATCAGCAGCCCATGAGGGGATAGTTAAAAACCCTGCGAATCTCCCTTTCGCGGAGGTAACCTGTGGCGCATGTCACAAAGACCAGGTCCAAAGGGTGAAGCTCAGTATAATGGCGACCAATACAGGAATTATAAATACTTTACGATACCAGTGGAGTGAGATTCCGGAGCCCGAGGATACCATTACTCTCTACAATATCGCGAGACTTCCTCAAACCCTCGCCGTGTCTCACTACAGGAAATTCTGCTCCACATGCCACATCTGGAAAAAACTCAATGACCTCAAAGGCGAGATTGGGAAGAGAGGTGGAGGATGTATTGACTGCCACATAAAAAAGAAAAGTGGGCATGTTGCGATAACAACGAGGATTCCATCTGAAAACTGTACAAAGTGCCACAACAGAAGTGCGCGTGTGGGATTATCCTACTTTGGTAAGTACGAATCTGAAGGTTATGGTACACCTTACCTTCATGGCATGCCAAACCGCAATAGACTCTCTGGCGGCAGATTTTACAGACATCTTTTGCCCGATATCCACTCCGAGTACGGCCTCGAATGTGTAGATTGTCATACGTCCACAGGATTAATGGGTGATGGAAAACTACACCACCATGTAGAAAATCAGGTTGATATCTCATGCGAGGACTGTCATGATCCCTTTTTTCACATCGTTAAAAGCGACTCTGATTCAGCAGCCATCCTCGCTCGATTAAACCAGTTAATAAAAATCCAGCCTGGTGATACCGTTGCAGTGACGCGAAGGCACAATACACCTTTGTACAATGTGAAGCTTGAAAATGGTAAACTCTTTCTATTCCGAAAACTCAGGGGAGACAGCGTGGAGATTACACTGATGAGCGAATCTTCGTACCACACCTTAAAAGGTCACGAGGAGCTTTCCTGCCAGGCATGCCATTCAGCATGGATTCCGCAATGCTACGGTTGCCATGACATCTACAGAAAAGACCTGAAACAACTTGATAAGATAAGTTACAAACGTACAAAAGGAAGATGGGAGGAGAGGAGAAGTTACCTGAGATACGAGCATCCTACCATTGCACACGGGCCTGAGGGCAAGATTTATCCTGTGGCTCCAGGCTGTCAGGTTTATCTTACAACCTTCAAAAATCCTGAAGTACTGGACAGTAGCATGAAGAGCTTTGCACTCGCTTTTTTTGATCCACATACAACGCGACGCTCCTCAAGGACCTGTCAGGACTGCCATTTAAACCCCAAAACCATAGGTCTCGGGGAGGGTAATCTTTTCGTGAAGGATGGAAGGCTTGTTTTTAAGCCTATTTACGACGCGAAATCATCGTTTCTTGAAATCCCTCTTGAAAGTTTTACAGATTTGAAGGGAAATCCTTTACAGAAGGGCTCGAGACCTTATGTTAAACCTTTCACTCCAGCCGAAATCAGGAGGATTCTAAGAGCTGGCTATTGCATTCAGTGCCATTTATCCTACAGCGACCCGATATACAAAAAATTTGATCTGAGCCTTAAGGTTTTTCATCGCAAAGGATGCCCGGGCTCCAAGGGAGATTAAATCTTTATTCAAAACGTCAGCACTTATCCATAACTATGCTCGAAAAATTCAATTCCCTGTAAACAAGGGGATTTAAATATCTCGCTACCTCAGACCAATTTGGGCGGGGGTATTTTTTCGTCCAATATTTTTCAGGTCTTGCCCCTGACCCCACTTTGTGTCTGGGATAAAAAACACGTGGAGCCCCATGAAATTCTAATAATCCGCAATTTTTCAAACAAACATATCACGAGTCTGTTGGAATATTCCCAAACGTAGGATATCCCTCTACCCGCATAAGTACTTGCGGAGAGAAGATGAATGTTAATCCAGAGTATGAACTTTTGAACAGACTACACCTCCTTGACCAATTATTACTAAATTAGTTATAATTGTAGTGGTATCATTTAAGTATAGGAGGTTAGAAAAATGATGTTTCTATTTTTATTGCTGGCACTTATCCCCGTCTATTTTCTGTTAAAAAGAAATAACGGAATGGTGCATGGGCCACAAGATGCTCTTGAGATTCTCAAGATACGTTATGCAAGAGGTGAGTTAACAAAGGAAGAGTACGAAAGAATGAAACAGGACCTTGGAGGTTAGTATGAAAAAACTGCTTTTATTTTTGTTTGGAGTATCGATAGCAAGTGCACATGGAGGATTTGGTGGAGGATGCTGTGGCGGATGGTGGCCATTTTGGGGAGCGGGCTATTTTGGAGGAATACTCGGAATAGTATTACTCGTTGGACTGATCTACCTGATTTTTGCAATGGTCAGGAGAGATTCACACCCGGTACGCCATCAATCTTCTGCTCTTGAAATTTTAAAAATCCGGTATGCCAGAGGTGAAATTACCAAAGAGGAGTATGAAAGACTGAAGGCAGACCTCCTTGAGAATTAAAAAATAGAGTGGGGGCGGCGCCCGCAGGGCGCCGCCCCACACTCAAAAATCACACCCCTAAAACCTCAAAAGTGCTCCTATGTGCCCAACAGACTCGAGAAGCGATTTATCAATCACATGCTCAACACCTGCCCCCTGCTCAATGGCCTCTTCAATAGCATCGTCGACGATATCTGGCACCTTTACTGTCTTTGCCCCACACACAGGGCACGTATCTTCCACGGTACCAAGGAATCCGCACTTCGGACACCTTACACCTTCAACCTCGTATCCCTCTTCCACGATCAATGTTTGAACCTGATTATGCATCAGAGCATCCAGGGTATTTTTCAGACCAGCTACAGCCAGCTTGCCTTCTTTTAGTCTCTCTTTTAGCTCCTCCACAATTTTCCTCTCCTCCTCACGCTCATACTCTTGCTCTACTTTTCTCGCTCTATCCAGAATAGTTTCGATTTTATCTGTGGGCCTGGCATCAATTGTCCCTGCCATCTTCTGCCTCAACCTGAAGGGCAGGTAAAGCATCAGCTCATCCTTTACATCAGGAGACGCTCCGAGAATCAGGAGATCGAACTGTTTGGTCTCCATTAGGATGTCAATCATCTCCACGACTCTCAAAAAGTGCTCCGCAATCGCATAATCGTACTTTCTCTTTAACCTTGGAGGGGGAGATTTGAGCCTCGCCTTTTGATTAATATCCACCACCTTCCCTGTATCCACTATCGCTCCCATGAACATTTCGTAAAACCTTGCCTTCTTGTGGTCTACCACGGCAACCAGATATCTCTTGTACTCCTCTAAAAGGAGTGTGAGAGGTTTAATGTAGGGAGAATAGTCGAAAACTACTCTCTCCCTTAAAGCATTGGGCAGGTAGTAGACCTGAAATAGCCCTCTTGAATGTGAGGAAAATATCGCCACTCCTTTGACGATGAAAGGTTCAGGTTCTTTAACATCAACTGTTAAAGTTTCCTTCACGTATTTCTCTATCCTCTCAAAATCTTTTTAACCGAATCTTTTTGCTCAGGTGAAAAGCTGGACGACTCCAGCTTTTCAAGGGCCTCTTTTAACATCTTGCCCGTCCTCTCAACAAAATCTCCCCTCTCGGGGATAGTGGAAAGGTAAAAACTTGTTATCAAATTCTTACCATCGAAAAACTCTCTTAAGTCCCTGAGCATTTCGAAAGTTATCATCTTTCTCGCCATTTTCCACCTCCTTTGTGGATTTTCTCGATAGAAAAATATGAATCTGTGTCCTAACAGTCAAGATGAGTTGAGTTTGTCCAGGGTTCATAAACCAACTTGACTTAAATTCGATCTGTGGGATTCCTTTTAAATCTTGTTAAAAGCAATCTGACCAGAGATTATTCCTTGAAAATTTTATCGAGCACTTCTTTAAAGAGAGGGGCTTTTTCGTCAAGGGTTTTCAAGAAATCTCTATTGGACAATTTCCCTTCCCTCAGGAAATTCCTGGCGATTTCCATGAGCTTCTCGATATTTTCTTTGTGCATGGAGAACCTTGCCTCTGCGTAATCCCTCGCCGACCATGTGGTTATCAAAAACTGCCAGTCAGAAGCCTGTAATAAAAGTAGCTGTCTTACAAGCAAGCTCCAGAGAAGTTGTGCATCATCACCGTCCTTAGCTTTGAGTTCATCGAGAATGGGATATATGCGGGATTCCACACTATAAATGTGTTTCCATGTCCATTCGGTGTTCTCGTTTAACCACACCCAGTGAAATCCACCCTCTCCCCATGAACCCTCGGGAAGGGTAACAACCTCTACCGGTGGATATTTTCCAAAATATTCGCTTAAGGTAACGGTTTTAACGTTCCCCCTTGCGTTTAGTTTTTTAATCACCAGGTAAAGCCACCCTGGTCCCTCAAACCACCAGTGTCCAAAAAGCTCTGAATCGTATGGAGAAACAACGATTGGAGGCCTTTCATCCATCTGATTTGAGGTTACAATCCCCTCGACGATCCCAACAAAATGCTCAGATTGCTCTTCAAGGGGGCCCCTTGTCGCCTGAGGGTCATACTCCTCTTTTGCGGCAAGGTCTGCTTTGGGGTCAGTGACTCTCCAGTATTTATGGCCACCGGGGAAGTGTCTCTTGTGAAATTCAAGGTAATTGGGATTACCGGGGTATCCCCAATCTCTTGACCATACCTGGAGAGCGGATTCGGGGTCACGGGTGAAGAACCCTACGGGTTTATCCCGGTTAGGTGAGATAGCGTAATAAGGCTTGTATGGTTTTCTTTCCGTCTCTGCGATGATGTTAACTTCTTTTTGAAATTTCTCCCAGAGGGCTTTTAGGCCCTCAAATATGCTGAGATAAGTGCCAATTGCCTTACCCCCTTTTAGAAGATGCTGATCAACGAGGAAGTAATTTATCCCGTACTTGCTATAAAACTCTTCCACTCCGGCTCTATCATACTCTGGATAGTCTCCGACCGGGGGCTTCCATCTATAGGCCGGGCGATAGGCGAGCTCAGGTGGCCAGATACCCTCTGGTTTAACCCCGAGATTGTGTAGATACGCCTCTTTCCCCACTCTCACCTGCAGGTCAACAGATTCGTCTTTTAACAGGAGAGGCAGGTATCCATGTGTGGCGGCAGATGTGATGATTTCAATTTGCCCCTCATCCTGAAGTTTTTTAAACTGTCCCAGAATGTCTTCGTTGATTTTTTCGAAATACTCGAGGGTTTGGGAATAGAAGTCTATCCAGAAGTGGGCAACTTTTTCACGCCTTTTAAATCCAAGTTTCGCAAACTCTTTCTGGTCATTTTTTGCAGATTCTATTTTATTTCTGACGTATTCCTTAAAGCCGGATTTAAATCTCGGGTCGCGGAGTTGTTCCTGCAGGACAGGGGTTATGCCAATGGTAATGGCTGGTCTAATACCTTCCTCGGCAAGTTTGTTTAGGACTTTGAGGATGGGGATGTAGGTTTCGGCGGTGGCCTCATGGAGCCATTCGGCTCCATGAGGCCACCGCCCATGCCCCACCACATAGGGCAGGTGAGAATGTAATACAAAAGCCAGATAACCTTTCATTTCCAAATTATAATTCACGTTAATTGTTCTTACTATCAGCGAACCATAATGACCGCTTTCTCCTTCCTTGTCTCTGTAGCACAATAGACTATGTAAAGTCCACTCCCTACCTTTCTTCCCCACATATCTGTTCCATCCCATCTAACGATGTAAATTCCTTTCTCTCCATCAACCAGCTTCCTTACAATTCTGCCCCGGATATCAAACACATATAGTAATACCTTTTCTCCCGGTTCAGCGTTGAGTTTTATCACAAAATTGCCAGAATCTCTTTTAAAAACCTTACTCGATAAGAGCATCAAACCTTTTGATTCATGAAAATTTGATATGGAATTTACCCTGCCAGGAGTGGCACCATCAGAAGCTCTTGATGACCCCCAGTTTTCTCTCAAATTTGTCGATACACCGGGAGAAACTCTTTCGAGTGAAATACCATGTGCGCCGCCCCATGAGGATGAGTATCTAAGCGAATCTACAACATTATTTGCCCCATCAAGGAGAACAACCGATTCGTAGTTGTTATTGAGTGTGGGAAAATTATCAAGCTCGATGAAGTTGGTTACGCCCGGGAATCGCTCAACGAATGTAGCAGAATCAGCGGCGAATACAAAGTATTCATGTGCGTTAAGAGCGATTTGCGGCGCAGGAGCAGATACGTGGCCAGATGCGTCTTTCACATGGAATCCGGCAAGCTGTATTTGAGAGGTGGTATTGTTATAAATCTCAATCCATTCGACAGTGTCATCGTACATTACCTCGTTGATCACCACTGGAGAAAGGGAAACGGGTATAAACAGTCTCACGGTATCGTTTGCCGGATTTTCATCATGTTCAATGTGCACGGAAACAAGCAGATTTATATAAGGCTCTGTAATCTCCGGAGTTGTGAGCTCTACCCCCGTTGTGTCTCCGCGGTTAAGGTGAATAAAAAGAGTCTGTGTGCTTGAAAATCCATCTATAAGAGATACAGTGAAAGAGTCAGTGGGATAGATCCCAAAATTTTTTATCCATACATGCAGATGAAACTGGGCTCCGGAGATTGCTGTATCATGGGAGACTCTGAGAATACCCAGGTCATGCCAGACTGTCAGGGAATTTCTTCGGCCAGGGGTTGAGCCCGTAGTGTCCCTCGATAATCCCCAGTTGGACTCAATATCTGGCGAAAAAGGGTCAATGCGTTCCACGGATATACCGTCAGGTGGATTTATGGGAATAGAGTCCCGGGGGTTGGCGGGCGTTCCGTACGTATCGAGAGTGTCCCAAGATGGCGATATGAGATACAGTGGGTCATTATTTGAAAGTCCATTTCCAATGTCGTTATCATTGGTGGTCAGTATGATGGTTCCAGCAGGAATGTTGTAAGGTTGTGAAACATCACTTGAATCCATGTATTCTCTATCGAGAATCAGGGCATAGCCATGAGGTGGAATTTCATAGGAATCAAGAATAACACCGGGGTATAAACTCAGGATAGAAGAGTCCGGGAAAAGGGTTAAGGTGTCTATTTCGTCTCCATCGGAGATAAAGAAGTTCAGGAGTGATGCAGCAACTGAGTCCGGATTATATATTTCCACAAATTCGTTTTTGTCGCCGGAAGTTGCTTCTGGTCCGCGAGGATTGGCCATAACCTCGTTGATAATAGGATGTGACAATAGCAAAAGTAAAACCAGAACCTCCTGCATTCAAAAATTGTAAAAAATTGCGACGACAGTGTCAACAATCAGAGAAGCTGTTCGAAAATTTCCGAGCGTAAAATACTCCTCTCCCCGCATAAATACTTGCGGGGAGAGGATAAAGGGAGAGGGGCTACATATTTCAAATTTTTGCATAAAATGAACGATCAGACTTACTTGCTTACCCAGAGACAGAATGTCTTTATTTCAAATTTTAATTTTCAAGCGGAATGCCCCCTCCCAGAACCCTCCCCCACTTGCTTTGCAAGTGGGGGAGGGAAACTTGGTATAGTTGTTTCTCAGATGTGGATTCAGAGAATGGATTTTCTAATAGGCATACGATCGTTAATCTCTAAACCCTTTAATTCAAACTGTTGCTTTACCTTAAAATCATCTATCATACTCCATATAACCTCTGTTAATGGAGGATTCTGAGCATGATGTTTCGAAAAATGACCGGCTGGTAAGTTGACTTTTAGAGAATGCTCATTTAATACTAAAAGGCATGAAAGGAAAGACAAGGAAGGAAATTGATAGAGCTCTGAAAAAAGAAGAAATCTTACGTGCCGCTCTCAAGCTTTTTCTTGAGAAAGGCATTAGAGAGACAAAATTAGAGGAAATTGCAGAGAGCGTTTATCTCACAAAGCCCACAATTTATTACTATTTCAAAAGTAAGGAAGATATCGTGGATGCTCTTATTGAAAAGGGATGGAACCAGCTTCTTGACGTTGCAAAGAGGAATTTTGACCTCGACAATCCCAGAGATTCTCTTTTCAGGATAATTGAAGAGCAGATGGAGCTTTACAAAAACAAGTATGAGCTCCTGAAATTCCTTTTCATCTCATCGAATCAGGTGAGTGAGTATGAGAATGGCTCAATAAAGCCATGGGCTGTGGCAAAGAATGAGCTTATGGACATGTACGAAGAACTCCTTATAAAACTTGTGGGAGAAGATAAAGTTTCAGTTGTGCAAAAGGCCATAGGTGGTTTGATTCATGGAATTTTAAACCTCGGGAGACCTCCCGAGGATAAAGATTTCGAAAAAGCGATGGAGTACCTTAAAAAGATTATTGAGGAATGAATTTTCTTCTTTTCTTAGTGGTTGGATTAAGGGTCATTTCCCTTGTTCCCAGCGTTACAGAAACAATTTACCTGCTTCATGCAGATTCGGTACTCGTAGCAAATACCATCTATGGTGACTATCCCCCAGCAGCCAGAAAAAAGCCCAAAGTGGGTGATATGCTCAATCCAAAGATTGATAAG
>WFZT01000055.1 GCA_015489415.1 Caldifarciminota bacterium
ACCTTGCCAACAGCCTTTCTGATACAGGGCGAAGGGAGGAGGCTCTGAAGGTTGCAATAGAAGCTATGAATTTATACCGCAAACTTGCGAAGGAGAATCCACAGGCATTTGAACCTTACCTCGCTATGAGCCTCACCAACCTTGCCAAATTCCTTTCTGATACAGGGCAAAGGGGGGAGGCTCTGAAGATTGCAAGAGAAGCTGTGGAAATTCGCCGCAAACTTGCAAAAGAGAATCCACAGGCATTTGAACCTGACCTCGCTGCGAGCCTCGACACCCTTGCCAACCGTCTTTCTGAAACAGGGCGAAGGGAGGAGGCACTGAAGGTAGCAAGAGATGCAGTGGATTTATACCGCAAACTTGCGAGGGAGAATCCACAGGCATTTGAACCTGACCTCGCAAGAAGTCTCGGTGCACTGGGCTATGCCCTATCAAATTTGAATAAACCAGAGGAGGCAATGGAATCTTTTGCCGAAGGGATAAAAATTCTTATACCTTATGCACAAAAGTTGACACAGGCATACTTCCCTATACTAAATGAACTTCTTGATGGCTATTTGCAGGCAGAAAATAAAACTGGCAAAGAGCCAAATTCAAAACTTATTAAGCAAGTTGAAGCTTTACTTAACCCCGAATAGACAAATCCTTGGGGTAAATTCATTGAGAGTGGAAATCCTTATTCTCTATGGTGGGCTGAATAAAATTATTTAATCGGGTATGGTCTCACACAATCAATCTAAATATAAATCCCACAACAGTGGCGACTGAGAGGCCCAGTAAAATGGAGTAAAGCATTATTTTTTTGCCGTACTCTTTCCAGATGATACCGATGGTGGAGATGCAGGGGATGTAAAATGTTACAAACATGGTGAAGACAACGATTTGCTCCTTTGTCATAACGAGGTTGATCTTCCCGATCTCTGTTCCAAGGGCCTGGGAGAGCATCACCAGTGTCAGCTCTTTTCTGAGGATTCCAAAAATCAGTGTAGTTCCGACCTTCGTTGGAAGACCCAGCAAGGTATGCACCAGAGGGGAGAATATCAGGTTGATGTAATAATCCCAGTTAAGGTACTGGATGACACCCAGCACAATACTACCAATGATAAGGAGTGGCCATGCGAGATATATAAAGTTTTTGACCTGCAGCCACGTTTTATCAAATGTGATTTTAAGAGACGGAAATTTGTATGAGGGTATTTCCATAAGAAGACCATAAGAAGGAGTCTTGAAGAAGCCATTTAAAATTTTTCCCATCAGTGCCACCACAAAAATGTTGAAGATAAAGAAAAATAATGCCCACCAGGGGCCAAGAAAATAGGCTACAAGTGCAAAAATAACGGTAATTCTTGCCGAGCACGGCACGAGAGGGATGAGGAGTGCCGATAGAATCCTATCCCTTTCATTGTCAAGTATCCTTGTTGCAGCTATTGCAGGCACGTTGCAACCATATCCAAGGATAAATGGGATCACAGATTTTCCATGAAGCCCCATTCTATGCATGAGACCGTCCATCAAGAAAGCCACCCTTGGCAAATATCCGAGGTCTTCGAGGAAAGAGAGCAAAAATACGAGAGGGATGAAGTAGGGGAGTACAATCCCGATTCCACCCGCGATCCCCTGCAGGAGCCCATTCGCAATATAAAGAAGAAGTTTGTTATGTATCTGCTGTGGAAGTGCTGATATCAACTTATCAAATGGAGATGTGAAAAGCTCCTCCAACGGTGCCCCGATTTTAAAGATTAGATAATAGAAGACAAAAAATACGACTGCAAGAATGAAATATCCTAAAATCGGATGCATAACATAGGCATCAAGTTTATCATCGATAGACTTTTCGGTCCGGTGCTTGATTTTCATGACCTCTTCAGCGATCCTCATGGAGATGTTGTGTCTCTCGCCGTGGATCACATCGGGTGCAGGAGAGCCAATGATTTCTTCAAGCTCCTTTCGGTATTTCTCTGCGAGTCTTAGTAGCTCCGGATAGTCTTTAACAAGATTTACAAAATAATCATCATTTTCGAGCAGCTTTATCGCAAATAGCCTTGGTGGTATTTCATACTTTCCGTCAATCTTCTCTCTAACCATCTGTGTGAGGGCTTTTATCCTATCCTCAACAACTTTAGAACAACTGTATGTTTTTGGCTTCGTACCGGTTTTGATAACTTTTAAGATGGTCTCAAACAGCTCCTTCAGGCCCTTTCCGTGAACGGCAACCGTGGGAATAACAGGTATTCCGAGAATTTTTTCAAGTTTTTTTGCATCAATCTCAATTCCCTTGGATTTGGCCTCATCCATCATGTTTAAAGCAATTACCATGGGTTTGCCAAGCTCCATCAGCTGCAATGTAAGCTCGAGGGAGCGGGAGAGAAGTGTGGCATCCATGACGTTGATGATAATGTCAACTTCCTGCGTCAGAAGGTACTTCAGTGTTTCGTGCTCGGCCATGTCCTGCGAGGAAAGCGAGTACGTGCCGGGAAGGTCTATGACATCAAAAATTCTGCCCTTGTAATTCATACGGCTCTTTGTGAACTGGACCGTTGTGCCGGGAATGTTGGAAGTCTGAGCCTTTAGACCCACAATTGCATTAAAAAGGGTACTCTTCCCGCAGTTTGGCTGTCCCACGAGGGCTATTTTTATTGGGCCGTACTTCCTCATAAAGGCTTTACCAGTATTTTAGCGGCAATCCCGCGCCCGATAGCGACGCGAGTGCCATTGGTTAGATTTTCGATATAAATCGCCCCTCCGAAAGGACCCACGGACAGTATTTTGATCTCATCTCCGGGGTTGATCCCCAGTTGCATGATCCTCATTCTTGAGTTCCTTCCACCAGAAAAACTTACAACCCTTGCTTTCGCCCCCGGTCTCAGGTAAACCAGACTTGTTATCGATGTATCAAACATGGATGTTAATGATATTTCCAGCCCTTCAACCTGTCAATATTGAGACTGATTCTCAAAATCATTCAAAACAAAGAATAATTCAGACTGTTAAACAGCACAAAACTCGT
>WFZT01000056.1 GCA_015489415.1 Caldifarciminota bacterium
GCAATCCCGCTCATTCCGGTGCCGCCAATTCCCACCATATGAATCTTTTGAAATTTTCTTCTAAAAATCAATTTCTATCCTCCAAAATGGTTTGCAAAATTTTCTCTTCGGGATTTTCTGGGGCAAAATTCTTCTGCGCATTGACCATTTCATTTCTTAGTTCATCTTCTTCAAGGAGTCTTGCAATTTCTCTTGCGAGCTCACGTGGAGTTAAAGTGCTTTCCCTGAGCATGAGAGCGGCGCCCCTTCGTACGAGGGAGCGTGCATTCTCTATCTGATGACCGCGTGCAATCTCGAGGGGAACAAGTATCAGGGGAATGCCAAAACTCATCACCTCAAAAATGGTTCCCGCTCCAGCCCTTGATACAACCACGTCTGCCAGGGAAAACATAAGTCCCATATCGTTCATAAACGGCTCCACTTTGTAGTTGTCTCCAACAAGCCCGATTTTCTCAAAATATTCAAGGTTTCTTTCACCACATTGAATGAAGAAAAACACGTCTTTAAGGATTTTCGATGCTTCTATCGCCTTCTCTGCAAGGCTTCGGGCACCCTGCGAGCCTCCAACAACAAGCACCACTTTTTGATTTTCCGGGATACCCACAAATTTTTTGGGATTTTCGTATCTTTTTAATTTTCTCACCGGATTACCGGTAAAAATCACCCGTGCATTATCAAGATAGTCACGGGTCTCTGGAAATGAGGTAAAAACAGCTTTTGCACTGCTGGCAAACATTTTTACTGTAGCTCCAGGTACCACATTCTGCTCCATCAGATAGAAATCCATGCCAGTGAGTTTTGCAGCAATAAGTGGAGGCACTGATGGATAAGCGCCTGTGGCTATCATAACACCATCATTTTTGTATCTAAGCATCATAGGCATACTTTTAAGGGTTCCGGCAAAAATTTTCAATGAGTTTATTGCCAGATATGATTTTTTGCCGATTATAGGCGCACTTGGGATCCTGTGGATTTCGAAACCGTATAAATCTAAGTCTATTCGGGGATTAGATATAATGAGCGTCACTTGAAAATCACTTTTTTGTAAAAAATTTGCCACAACTATTGCCGGAAAGATATGGCCGCCTGTGGCACCTGTTGCGATTAACACGTGTTTAAGCTCTTTCATCCTTCTCCTTTAAAATACGCAGTAGTATCCCTGCCATTGCGAAGTTGGCAAGCATGGCACTTCCTCCGTAGCTGATGAAAGGTAGTGGAACACCGGTTGCCGGAATGAAGCCGAGGGACGTGGAAATGTTTACGTAGGCATAAATCAGGTATGTAAACACAATTCCAAATGCCAGGGCAGTGTAGCCCATATCATCTACGAAACTCTTAATTTTTCGCACTACTATGAGGAACAGGGCGAGGTAGATGATGAATACAGAAAATGCCCCCACGAATCCCATTTCTTCGCCGATTACGGCGTAAATGAAGTCTGTGTCTGCCTGTTTGATGAGGTAGAAGAATTTCTGCTCGCTTTTACCAATTCCCTGCCCGAATAACCCACCATTTTTAATCGCTTCTCTTGCATAATAGACCTGAGAATTTTCTTTTACCTGCTGATGGCTGATAAAGCTGTAAAATCTTTTTCGGGCGTTACTTGAAACATGTATACCAACCACCAGCACGAGAACAACAATTAATAGAAATCCCAGGATATACCTAAACCTGAGTCTGCCGATAAATAGCTGTACAGCGGCAATGGTGGTAAGGATTATACTCGTGGAAATATTGGGTTCAAATACTATAAGGGCCACATTAAGTAACACAATACTTAAAGGAATGAGAAATGCCCTCTTGAAGTTTTTCATTTTTGTAAAGCCTTTGGCCACATATCCAGCGACAAAGATGATAATTACCAGTTTAGTAAACTCAGATACCTGAAAGTGGAAAGGCCCCAGAGGAATCCATCTGTGGTATTTCATCCCGTGGGTCATTGGATAAACGAGAATGAGGAAGAAAAGAGAGAAGAGGAGTAAAGTGTATCTCGTCATTGGGGCAATAAGCCTGCGAGGACTTATGTTGTAGAAGATAAATCCAGTGAGTACACCGAGCAAAATTCTGATGATATGGGCAAGGAAGTATGAAAAATAACTCCGATTGGTGCCAATTATTTTGAAGTACCCTGCACTCGGAGTAATGACAATCGAGAGAAAAACAAGAAGTCCGAGCAAAAACATAACCTGGTGGACGGTGCTATTTCCACCCTTTTTGACCTCAACGGTTTCTACACCCTGCAAATCTTCAAATCTCAACTCTTCTGACTTCATCCTGAAATCTCTCCCCTCTTTCTTTATAGTTTCTAAACATGTCAAAGCTCGATGTGCCGGGTGAGAAGAGTACAATATCTCCGGCCTCTCCCCTATTAAGGGCAATTTCAACGACCTCTCTCATAGATTGAGCTTTCTCGATATCAACCACTTCCCGGAATGTTCTCTCAAGGGATGGTGTATTCTTTCCAAAAAGTATCAAAAGTTTAACCTTTTCGCTGACAGGTGGAATAAGTGGTGTATAGTCGAGATATTTTTCCTCGCCTCCGAGGACAAGGATGATATTCTCCTTGAATGATTGAAGTGCCCACTTTACCGCGTGGGGATTTGTTGCTTTTGAGTCTTCGTAGAATTTGATTCCATTGATTTCCCTCACAAATTCCACCCGATGGGGCAGGGCAGTCATTGTTTTTAAAACTTCTCTTATTTTCTCGAATTTGGCCCCGGCAATTGATGCTGCAAGAGAGGCAGCAAGCGCGTTGTAAATGTTGTGAAACCCCTTAAGTGCAAGCTCATCAATGTGAATGAGTTCAACCTCTCCTTCATCTGTCCTGATAAATAATTTGCCGTCCCTCAGGAAGGCGTCTACCTCTTCCTTTAGACTGAAAAACAGCACTTTTGATTTTGTCTTCTTTGCGAAGCTCCTTGTGATGGGGTCATCGTAATTCAGGATCAAAAAGTCGCCTTCCTTTTGATTTTCAAAAATCCTTGCCTTTGCGGCAATGTACTCATCGAGGTCCTTATGCCAGTCGAGGTGGTCCTGGTCAATATTCAAAATTAGTGCGATTTTG
>WFZT01000057.1 GCA_015489415.1 Caldifarciminota bacterium
AGCTCCTCAAATCTCGCTGGAGTGGGCAGGAATCTTGGAATACCATTTCTATCATCTGTGAAGTCTTTCCAGTCAATATTCACGGCACCGGGCAGATGACCCCTGAGATACCTTGACTGCGAGCGAACATCAATTAGCACGATGTTGGGGTTGTTGATGTACTTTGCGAGCCATTCGGTGGTGACTATATGGGTTGGTGGTATGGTCTGTGCCCTAACAAGAGACACGACCATGAAAACACCAATCAACGCTACATATTTTAGCTTACGCATGGTTTTACCTCCTTTTAACAGCCCTCTTCCTCTCCTTCTCCCTCATCTTCGGGTTCTTCTTCCGGCTGCTGCACCTGTACCTTTACAGGTTGTTTCCTCTCTGTCTTCTTGATTTGAGGTGGTGCGGCAGGTGCTTTTGCTACTGCACCACCATGCAGCCAGGCCCTGTAGCCTCCCTTGAGCTGCCAGGCATCGTATCCGGCTGCCCTTAGCAGGGCCAGGATGTAGGGTGATATGGATTCGTCGGGGCAGTAAATGATGATCTTCTTGTCCTTCGGCAGGTTGTTTATGTACTGGGGTGAAAAGAGTTCACGGTAAGGAATATTTATCGCTCCCGGTATGTGCCCTTTTTTGTACTGCGATGCAGGTCTCAGATCGATAATGAGGATACCGTTCGAGCCGCTTGCGAGCATCGCTTTCAGCCCTGTTGGAGTTACCTCGTATTTGAAATTTCCTCCGATGGTGTTGAGAAAATCACCGGCATTTCTGTAAAACTCAGAATAGCCGGCAAATGCCACACCACCTATGAGGAGGAGAAGGAGAGACAGTTTCCATTTCATATTATCACCTCCAGGCAAATTCATGCCTCTTGAAGTTATTTTTCAATCTCTTTCTTATACTCTTCGAGCCATTTTTCACGCTCTTTGACCATCTCTCTCCACCACTTGTAGTGGTGTTCGTAGGCATAGAGCTCGTTTACATACCCGGTGAACATGGAGAAGAAGGACTGGCGTTCCTCGGGCATGAAGGCTGCCATGTAGATGTGAACGAAAAGTCCCATGAGAACAAGCCCAACTGCGAGGAAGTGGACAGCTATTGCCCATCTAACGAGAGTGACACTTCCAAGGTGAAATGCCATAATGGGACCAGTAATGGCTATAAGAATTGTGCCAATGGCAACATCCCACGCGTAGAGCTTTTGACCACCGTTATAAATTCCCTGAGGAGGAAGCTGAACCTTTTTGCCGAGTATCTGCATGCCTTTGTAGTAAACCCACAGGATGTCATCTTTAGTGAGGAGTAGCATGTTTTTGAAGTAGCCCCAGAGATAATTTTTGTAGCCAAAAACTGCGTAGATAAGGAGGACGATTATCCATAGAACTCCTGTGAAGATGTGGAATTTCAGCATATTTGCCCGCGTGCCAAAGATCTCCATCCACAATTTTTGCCAGAAGTGGGGGGTGAACTTGTAGTATTTTGAAATGATGAGGGCTGAGCCCGTTATAAGCTCGATAAACCAGACTGTTGCATTGAACCAGTGGAGATAAATGGTGGCAATATCGTGCTTTTTGATCTTCTTTTTCTTGAGCTCTTCCCTCTCCTCAAATGTTAACGGTAAGAATTTTTCAAGGATTTCTTTTCTCATTTTTCTCCACTCCTTTTATTCAAATTTATCTTCACCTTTGAAAAGCTGGATGAAGTAGGCAACTGATGCTCCAAGGAAGGAGGCTACCACTCCGAGTCCAAGTAGAGGTTTCAAGAGCTTTTCCCATATTGAAGCAGGTGTTGGCAGCTTGGGCTTTCTCGGCGGGAACTTATTGATTATCAGGTCAACTTTTTTCTCGTCTCCGATGTAATAGACGTTGGGGCCAATATTAACCTCTTCTGAAGTTATACCGCGCGCACCCTCCTCATAAACCAGCTTGTAAACTTCACTTGTGGGGTCTTCGAGGTCACCAAAGACCTTGGCACCAGTTATACAGGTCTCGACACATGCAGGCTCGAGGCCCTTTTCAAGTCTTGGTGCGCAGAAGTCACATTTATCCACTTTTTTGAGAGTAGGATGAATGTAACGTGCACCATAGGGGCATGCCTCCACGCAGTAACCGCAGCCTATGCAAAGGTCGTAATCGACTACCACGATTCCGTCTTCTCGTTTAAAAGTTGCCCCAGTGGGGCACGCTTCCACGCATGTAGGATGGTCACAATGATTGCATTGACCCACATAAAAAGCAGCGACTAAATCAAATAATCCTTTTCCTCCAAGGGACTGGGGATAGGTTGGCTTTACCCAGGTTCTGTGTTCGTTTTCAGCCACTCCCCACTCTGCCTTACAGGCGAGTTCACAGGCATGGCATCCAACACATTTCTCAACGTTTATGACCATTGCATATTTTGTCATTTCCTAATCCTCCTTAGCATCCTTCCTCTTCTTCTTCCTCTTCCTGTGGCTGAGGTTGCTCGGGCTGGACATTCGCGGGTTTCTGAATCTTTATGGTCGGAGTCACATGGGCCGCTTTCATTTCTTTTAGACGCTCTTCGTATCCCTCGGGCGTGTATTCAAGGAGCTTGCCATTCTTTTCGATCTTCACGAAATTCACCCTCATTCCCGTAGAGCCTGCGATTGGATCAGGCTTGATTCTTGTCATCAAGAAGGAGTCCGAAATACCTTTGTTGTAAGCTCTCCTCATCATGGGATTTTTCTGTCCGAATCCGTGGACAATGAAAACGCAGTCATCTCTGATACCCGGTGTTACGAAAACCTTTACCGGACCTTCTTTGACACCGTCCTGATTAACGAGATAGACCTCGTCTCCATCCTTGATGCCCATTTTTTCTGCTGCCTTTTCGTTGAGCCACACCCTGTTCTCAGGGTAAATTTCATCCAGCCACTCATTATTCACAGTCCTCGTGAATGAATGAACAGGGGAGCGGCCGTAAATGAGCCTGAAATAACCCTTAGGTGGCTCATCAACTGGTTCGAAGACTGGAATCGGACTAAAGCCTTTGGCAGCGAGCTTCGTTGAATAAAGCTCAATCTTGCCTGTTGGGGTTCTAAATCTGAGATTCCTTGTGTCATATGGCCTGCCGGGGAAACTCAGGACTCCTTTGTTGGTCAAATCCCCAAGTGAAATGTTTAAGGGTTCAAGGATTTTGTCGATCATCTCCTCTTCGCTGTTGCATGGTAAGCAGTTTTTGAGTCCAAGGCGTTTAGATACTTCTTTGGCAATCCAGAAAGGTCCTTTTGACTGGAATAGTGGTTTTACAACAGGCTGACGAATTGCTACATAAGGGTCAGTCCAGTTGGAAACGACAAAAGGCAGGTCATATCTTTCAAGGTATGTCGCCTCTGGGAGAATAACATCGGCGTAGAGTGAGGGGTCGGTCGGCAGAATATCGATGGCAACGAGCAGATCGAGTTTTTCAATTGCTTTAATAGTCCTCTCGGGCTGTGGAATGGATTGAATTATGTTTGTTCCATAGGTGATCCAGGCCTTTATCGGATAGGGTTTGCCTGTTAGTGTAGCATCTACCACACATTGTGATGGCACACCTTCCTCGTGAAATGGATAAATGTCTTTGCCACTGGCCTCACAAACATCCTTTGGCGGTTTCTCCTGTTTAGGGCATGGACATTTGGATTTTTTAAGAGGGGTCGGGAGAAAATAGCCTCCCGGCTTTCCCCATGAACCAAGGAGTGCAACCAGAATAGCTATCGCTCTTGATCTCTGAACATCGTTTCCGTACCACACCGTATGTCGTCCGGGATGGACAAGGACAGACGGTTTCCTAATTCCCATCTCAACAGCGATTTCTCTGATGGTTGAGGCCGGGATGTCTGTGACTTTTTCTGCCCATTCCGGCGTGTAAGGCTTTATTGCCTTTTTAAGTTCCTCAAATCCGTATGTATATCGGTTGACGAATTCTTTATCGTAGAGGTCTTTTTCAATGAGAACGTTAATCCAGGCAAGAAGCAAAGCAATATCAGACCCTGGCCTTATTGGTAGCCACCAGTGTGCCTTGGATGCGGCTGTGGAGAATCTGGGGTCTACAACAACAATCTTTGCACCTCTTCCAATAGCTTCGGCAAATTCTCTCACCTGCCCTGTGTGAATATTTTCACCAAGATGTGAGCCTATAAGCACAATCATGCTCGCATTGGGTAGGTCAAGCCGTTCAGGAGAGCCAGGTGATGTGCCAAAAGTGAGCTTAAATCCCACGTCTCTTGGCCCTTTACAGTGGTTGAAGGATGCAACGGCAAAGTTAACAACTCCCCAGCTGGCAAATACGGATTTCAGCAGCCTTGACGAAACTCCGTGGGGGAACATGGCAATTGCCTCGGGCCCGTATTTGGATTTTATGTTTTTCAGTTTATCGACCATGTAATCGAGCGCTTCATTCCATGAAACCCTTCTCCACTTGGCTTCACCGCGTTTCCCCACTCTCATGAGCGGGTATTTCAATCTATCTGGATCGTAGAGAGTCTTGAGCCCCGCGTTACCACGTGCGCATATTTTTCCACGGTTGTTTGGATGAAGTGGATTTCCTTTGATCTTCACCAGTCTTCCATCTTTCACTTCACCGATTATTCCACATCTCCAGAAGCACATCTCACAGGTAGAGGGAATTTCCGTTACACGCTCCCTGCCGTGCCAGGTAGTGGGCCGGCGCTGTGCCCTCACGAGACCGGTAGGGAGGATGGTCGTACCTGCCACAAGGGCAGTTCCTTTCAAAAATTGTCTACGAGTTAACCTCCCATTACTCATAAAAAAACCTCCTATTCAATATTCTTATGAAAGATACTGGCTTTCTTCCTCATAATTTCGATGAGGATATCTTTCATCAAGTCGCAGATTTCCACAATTCTTTTGTCTTCAAGTGAATAGTAAATTTTGTGGCCATCACGCCTCATCCCGACAATTCCTGCATCTTTTAGGATCTTCACGTGTTGTGAAATATTCTGGATGGGAACACCCACTTTTGAGGCTATCTCAGAAACTGATTCCTCTCCATCAGATAAAACCTTTATAATGGCAATTCTCACAGGGTTAACGAATGCCTTGCA
>WFZT01000058.1 GCA_015489415.1 Caldifarciminota bacterium
ATTCAGGATGGATTCACAAACCGAAGGATTTTTTAGACCGCATAGCATTACTCAAAGATTATTGCAATAAACAACCTATTGTCAAGTTGAGGTGGAGGAGACGCAAAATTGCCCTCTCCCCAATTATGATAGCTTTTAAGGTTATGTGTCTTTATTCCCTCGCAATTTTATCTAAAATTCCAAGAGCAAATTCTTTAAATTGTTTTTTTAGAGCTTTAGGATCAAATGGTATGAGCATTTTCACAGGCCATTTTTCCAATTCGTCGGGGAAAGACTCCACACGTTGGAGTGCAATAGCAAACCAGTAGGGATCAAACCCCGTATCCTTTTGCGAAGCAAGTTTCATAAGGTTATCTAAATTTTCTTTTTGCAACAGAAAATAAAGGTCTACGGCATCTCTTGGCTCCGCCCGCCCATAAAAAGCGAGTGTTTTCTCAGCCTTTAAATCCTCAAAATCATTTA
Organism: Caldifarciminota bacterium; assembly: GCA_015489415.1. Lineage (GTDB taxonomy): Bacteria > Hydrothermota > Hydrothermia > B15-G9 > WFZT01 > WFZT01. Next base: position 463 of record WFZT01000058.1, read on the forward strand.
TTGGCACTCCATAAGGTGATGGTAATGGTTCCCCGAAGCGAAAAGGTGTATCAAGTGCAAGGTCAAGACGCAAAGAATCCCCCATTCCGTGAATGATCATTTCAACATAAGATGAGAAACGACGAACGACCTGCACCTGTAAATCACGGTTTACTAAGGTTTTCTCTACCTGGTAGGAAAAGGGAGTAATCAACCCTGATTCCGTGGTGAATAGATCAAGATCAAAGGACAGACGATGCCCCAGATAGAATTCAGCCAATGCCGTGCCACCGGTTAAGTAAAAGCCAGATATGTCCCGTATTTTCCCAAGAGTATGCAGGACTTCCTTCTGCAAAGATGTTAAAATCCCTTTACCCTGAAGCATTGCGCTTGGCCTCAAAGTATGATTTCCATAGTCGATAAATTTCTTCTGGAAGTTCTAATTCGTCCAGGAGTTTCTCTACTTCATTCCAATCCAGTTCCTTGATATCCTCTGCACGGCCATGAATGAGAACCTGCCTGATGAACCACTTTCGCTGAAAAGGGTCATTCATATCTATTTTATCCGTGCTCCAGACGATATAACGTTTCATTACATAACTCCTCACACAGGTGTCCACTAACAAAACTTTTCACATGATAGTGCACAAACACGGTGAACCCTCATCTCTGTGTTCCTTGTGTCTCTGTGTGAATGTGCCATCTTTAAAATACCTCTTTTTCTCAATTTTTACCAATCCATCTGTCCTTATCAAGCAATGTTGAGTAAACATAGTTTACTTCACAACGTTTACTTTATCTACACCTTGCTCAATTTAAGGGAAATTCCGGGGTTTGCAATGTTTATGCTGGAAATTTATAATATTTCCGTTCTTTTCACATCCCACCTGAGGAGAAAACCCCATGGAGTTGAAGTGCATAAAATGTGGTAAAGAGTATTCTATTGACGATGTTAGATACAGATGCGACTGCGGTGGCCTCCTTGAAGTAACACAGAAGGAGCTGCCAGGGTCTCAAATTGTCAGTGTCTGGGACAGTCGGCTCGGAAGCAAAAAAGCTATTGACCAGAGCGGTGTGTGGCGATACCGCGAAATGGTGCTCGACGAGGAAAATCCAGTCACATTCCCTGAGGGCAAAACAAACCTTTACACACTCCCCGTGAGAAAAGGGCTCTTTGCCAAGCACGAGGGTGAAAATCCCACCGGCTCATTCAAGGATAGGGGGATGACCGCTGGCATCACCTTTGCAAAAAAGCTTGGATTCAGGGCAGTGGCTTGCGCTTCCACTGGCAATACATCCGCTTCCATGGCCGCTTATGCGGTAAGAGCCGGATTGAAGGCCATTGTATTCCTTCCTTCAGGTAAAGTGGCCGCAGGGAAATTGGCTCAAGCCCTCGCTTATGGTGCAACCATCTTCGAAATCAACGGAGATTTTGATGATGCAATGAGAATTGTGGTGGATATTTCACAGGACATGGGGATTTACCTTTTAAATTCCCTCAATCCTGTGAGGCTCGAGGGGCAAAAAACCATCGTAATTGACATGATTTCTCAGCTCGACTGGGAACCACCGGACTGGATCATCGTCCCCGGTGGCAACCTCGGGAATACTTCTGCATTCGGAAAGGCACTGAGAGAGTTAAAGATGGCAGGAATTATTGAAAAAGTCCCGAGAATTGCCACAATTCAGGCAGAGGGAGCATCTCCGTTCTACAAAAGCTTTAAAAATGGCTTCAAATCATTTGAGCCTATGAAGGCCGAAACAGTGGCA
>WFZT01000059.1 GCA_015489415.1 Caldifarciminota bacterium
GTTGGCCTGATATCCAGAAACCTCGCAATTTCTTCTTTCAAATACTTCGAAACATTCCCTGATAATAACTTAATATCTCCTCGCATCATGGAAAAAATCTCCCTGGAAGTGCCTTAATTTTAATTGTAGTGGTAGGTTAAATCAATATTTGATGAATCTGGTAAATTTTTTATCCACCTTCAGGAAATAAACACCTGGGGCAAGGTGAGAAACATCTATTTGCCGCGTCATTCCGTTTGCAGAAATCAATCGCCTGCCATTTGATGAATAGACAGCAGGATTTTTTACCGGATATCTAAATAAAATGGCATTTCTCACAATGTTACTGATTAGTGGATGAAAGGTATTTTGTCTTTCTTCAACCGAAACAGATTGGGAACCATAGAAGATTTCCACAAACTCGTAAATATATGCATGGGTGGAATCAGCATCGCTCATCTCAGAAATACCGAGAAAATTGCCGTTACCATTAAATTCCACACTCCCGGGGGTTGCATCATGCCAGTCAACCACGCTCCAGGACCCCGTGCTTGAAGCATTTCCGTTAAAATCCACCCGCTCGTAAGCATGCCCCCTCGCCACTGAAACAGTAGGTCCATCAACAGTATCACCGTCAGCGTTCACCAGTGTGAAGGTTTCTCCTCCATTAATTTTTGGAATACTGCCTCCAGAATTGATATACACAACGTTTTCCGATAGAGTAACTCCCCAGAAACTCTCAAAATCACTTTTGTTGGCATCCCTTGCGATAATCAAAACAGAATTGTACGGGAGCTCTACATTACCGAAGATGTACTCGATATGACTGTTTTCCTGAATTAATCTCCAGTTCTCAAGATTCAGGTTCCCACTTGGATATCCGGTGACATACTGGAAGGTATCGCTCAGGACAACGCCACTGTCCACTTTGTAAGCCTTGACGAAAAAGTTCACTGTATCAGGTGAGCCTGTGGGAGGAATGACAAATTTTGCTGTACTTGAATCAGACCAGAATGACGGCTCTCGCACCCAGCTTGTTCCATCAAAAGTGTAAAAAATAGTATCAGCGACACTTAAAAAGTTGTAATTGGCCGTGACAATCACACTATCCTCTGGAGTTGGGCTCAAGGGAGTGAAAGTAACCGTTATCAGATCATTTGATTCGCTTGCAAGCCAGAGGGTTGTATTCAGAATAGCGTAATTATTTTGCACTCCACTCTCGTTCCACCCATCATATAAATGGTTACCAGGGTTGCCTGTACCGTCATCGGCAGGTGAACTATCGGTAAGTCCGGCAATCTTTCCATTACCATAACTACCTGTTGTGAGAAAAACATAGGTGGTGCCCTGAGAGGCGTCGCTCTTCCAGACATGGCCTTGAAGAGTGGGATTAATAGACCTCCGAAGTGTCATCACAGTAGCAGCATAAAATGACATGCCGTGAACTGTTCCAACAGGGCCGTTGGTTATAGGGTCATCCGGAGCTGTGGATACATTGAATGTCCTATCACTTACTGAATTTGCTGGATCACCGGTGACGTTAAAATGTATCCCAAAATAATCCTCAAATAGATTCCAGATGTGCGGTGAATCCCACCCATTTCCGTTCCTATCAGATGCGTTGTGGTCAGCAACCATGAAAAGTGCCCCGCCATTCCTCACATACTGGAGGATAGCGTTCATCTCTTCACTTGAAAATGGGACCTGGGGCTCGCAAACCACGAATACGTCAAAATTTGACAGATCAAGGTCGTTTGTAGGGTCATTGTATGTAATCCTTCCCCAGGGCGGAAGTGTAACGACTTCGTGGCCCATGGAATGGAGATCAAATCCCCAATCAGAGATTCCACCGATCCAGTCATCACCATTTGATGGATTTGGCGGCTGAGGATAGGGGAAATCATTATCTATCATCCAGTCCGCGTTGCCCGCATCTTCTTCCTTGGTCATGTCAAAGAGTATCCTTGCGGGGAACGCCTGTCCGACGACTAAAACAAATATTAGTAGCAACTTCTTCATGATAGGGGGTCAATTTTAAGGGATTACACCTCCACATTCAAAAGACGACGCGCAAGAACTCCAATAACGAAGGAAACAAGGGCGACGCCAAAACTGATTAATAGCATCTCGGCGAAGAGTTTGCCAAAATCTTCTTCTTTGACCACTGAAACAAAAAACGTGAAAAGGAGAATTACAACGAAGGCATCAAATAAGGACCAAAGCAGCGCAAAATAGGCGTTGTGAATGAGGAAAAAAGGCAATATCAAAAGAGCCACTGTGATAATGTAGGCTATGCCTGTATAAATGGCGGCCTTTGCAGGGCTTTTACCGGACTTCTCTGATTTCTCGGAGAGGTATTCCGAGGCGGCCATAGAAAGGGACGCTGCGATACCCGTGATCAATCCAGCAATCCCCACAATACTTGTATTCCTCAGGGCAAACGTAAGACCTGCAAGAGTCCCTGTTAGCTCCACAAGTGCATCGTTCAGCCCAAGAACCATGGAGCCAATGTAACCGATCCTCTCTTCTTCAAGCATGGCAATGAGCCTGTCTTCGTGAGTCTGCTCCTCCTGTAGCATCTTTTTCGCCTCCGGTACCTCATCGAGAACGGACTCGTATCCCACCTCGGCCTTTTTCTCGGATAACTCCATCATTTTGACCACAAACGTATAGCCCAGTATCAGGGCCAGCAACTTCATAAACAGTGTGCTAAAGAAAGGCGGTTTTACATCCTCCCCGGTGTATTTTCTGAGTATCCTGTAGTGATTCAACTCCTCCTGCGCTATTCTATCGAGTATCCTGGAATTTTTCTCATCGGCGTGTTGAGCGAGGAACTTATAAATCACATGGCCCTGAATCTCAGCCTTCTGGAATTTCAAAAGCACATCTTTCATACCTGAATAAATTAAAATCCCGCCCCCGTCTTATCAATGAAAGTAAGGTGGTAATTTTGAATAATTCCAATTATAATAAACTTAAAAAGGAGGTTGAGTCATGAAAACATTCGGAGAATTAATTCAAACAGCTGATTGGAAGACCGAGAAGCACGCTCCAGTCTTTGACCTTCCAGAGAAGGTCAAAAAGGGTGAGAAGGTAATGATCACCGTTTCCGTGGGTAAAGAAATTCCACACCCAAACACAACCGAGCATCACATCGAGTATATCGAGGTCTTCTTCCTGCCCGAGGGCGAGGCAAAGCCACTCCACGTTGGCAGGTTTGAATTTGCCGCTCATGGTGCGTCAACTCAAGGTCCCAACACGAGCACGGTTTATGCAGAGCCAATTGTGGCCTTTGCCTTTAAAACGGAGAAGCCGGGCACATTCTACGCATTCTCATTCTGCAACATTCATGGACTCTGGGGCGGAACAGCTGAACTGAAAGTCGAATAAAATTTTCATGTGAGGGGGCGCCGCGGAGCGGCGCCCCCTCACAAAACATCAAAATCCCTCAAAGGAGTAAAAAATGAAAAAGTACAGATGCACAATCTGTGGGTATGTCTATGACCCGGAAAAGGGTGACCCGGACAACGGCATTGAGCCGGGAACCCCGTTTGAAGAACTGCCTGATGACTGGACATGCCCACTTTGCGGAGCAGAAAAAGAAGAATTTGAGCCTGTGGAGGAGTGAAAATGGCCATTTTTAAGGTTAAAGATAACGTGTACGAAGTTGGAGCGATTCACTGGGACAGAGCTATTTTCGATGAACTCATTCCACTGCCCCATGGAACATCCTACAATTCATACCTTATCAAGGGCTCGGAGAAAACAGCGCTTATAGATACCGTTGACCCGGACACACTGGAGCAGCTACTTGCAAACCTGCACCATCTTAAAGTTGAGAAAATCGACTACATTATCTCCAGTCATGCAGAGCAGGACCACTCAGGTGGTATTCCGGAGCTTCTTAAGCTCTACCCTAAAGCGAAGGTCGTTACAAACGCCAAGTGTAAAACGTTCCTTATGGACCTCCTTCATATTCCGGAGGACAAATTCATAGTTGTCGGTGATGGAGAAAAGCTTTCCCTCGGTGATAAGACCCTCGAATTTATCCTTACCCCCTGGGTACACTGGCCCGAGACCATGACTACCTACCTGGTGGAAGACAAGATCGCATTCACCTGCGACTTCTTTGGTTCACATCTTGCAACGACCAACATGCTGATCGAAGAAGACCCTGTTGTTTTAGAAGAGGCCAAGAGATATTACGCAGAGATCATGATGCCATTCCGCCGCCAGATTGCAAAGAATATCGCCAAGCTGGAAGAGCGGGAAATTGAAATTATTGCGCCGAGCCACGGACCTGTTTACCTCAAGCCTCAATTTATCATCAGCGCCTACAAAGACTGGATTGACGAGAGTAAGGTAACAAACACAGTGATTCTGCCATATGTCTCCATGCACGGCAGCACAAAGAGAATGGTGTGCCATTTCATCGATGCCCTTGTAAAACGCGGAATCCATGTTAAGCCCTTCAACCTCACGAAGGCGGACCTTGGCCAGCTTTCCATTGCACTTGTGGACGCAGCGACTCTTGTTGTGGGAACTCCAATGGTACTTGCCGGTGCCCATCCAGCTGCAATTTACGGAGTCTTTCTGGTCAATGCTCTGAAGCCCAAGATTAAATACGCATCCTTTATTGGTTCCTACGGCTGGGGTGGAAGAATGCTCGACCAGATGAAGGCCTTGCTCACACAGATTAAGCCAGAAATTCTGGAGCCTGTGGTGGTTAAAGGG
>WFZT01000060.1 GCA_015489415.1 Caldifarciminota bacterium
AGGTTGCAGACTACGGACTCGTGGAGGACCTCTTCAAGGTCGTTCCCGAGATGATCAAAGAACTGAAAGAGATTTACAAAGTGGAATAAAATTTAGGTGGGTGGGAGGCGCTTCGCGCCTCCCACCCACCCCCTTAAATTTTATTCCACTTTGTAAATCTCTTTCAGTTCTTTGATCATCTCGGGCACGACCTTGAAAAGGTCCTCCACGAGCCCGTAGTCTGCAACCTTGAAAATAGGGGCCTCAGGGTCTTTGTTAACAGCCACAATCACCTTAGATGTTCTCATTCCTGCAAGATGCTGGATAGCGCCAGATATTCCAAAGGCCATGTAGAGCTTTGGAGCAACCACCTTTCCAGTCTGACCTACCTGGTGTGAGTGGTCAATCCACCCACTGTCCACTGCCACGCGGGATGCTCCAAGTGCCACTTTCCCCACACCGGCCTTGTTTAGCACGTCAATAAGCTGGCGCAGGAGTTCAAAGCCCTCGGGACCCTTTACACCTCTACCACCAGATACGATAATGTCCGCCTCTGTAACATCAATTTCACCTGTTTCTTTCTCTTTGACCTCGACAACCTTCGCGCGGAAATCATCGTCTGTAAGGTCAACGGTGAGCTCCTCTGAACTTGCACTCCTTGAGGTGTCAGGCTCTCCTTTCTCAAAAATCTTAGGCCTTAAAGAGATAATTGCGGGGTCTGCGGAAAGCTCAAAAGTTCCATAAACCTTTCCTGCATAGAGAGGTTTAACGATTTCAAACTTTCCGTCTTTGTATTCGAGTCCCGTGATATCGGAAACCATAGGGACGCCAAACTTTGCGGCCACACGAGGAGCAAGGTCCTTTCCAAGACTTGTGGCGGAAAGGAGGAAGACACTGGCTCCTGCCTTATCCATTGCAGCTTTTACTGCCTTGGCATAGGGGACAGTGAGGTAGTTTGAAAGCCTCTCATCAGAGACCTTGTAAATTACATCTGCCCCGTAGTGAGCAAGTGTATCATCAAATCCATCTGTTTTACCGACAAGAAGTGCATAGACCTTTCCACCTGAAGCGTCTGCGATTTTACTTGCGGTGTTTAAGACCTCAAGTGAAAATTCTCTAATTTCGTCTTTTTTGGTTTCAATGAAAACGAGTATGTTGGCCATTTCTCCACCTCCTTTATAAGACCTTTGCCTCTTCTCTCAAGAGCCTGATGAGTTCCTTTACGTTCTCGGGGAATTCCTTGTCGATAATCTTTCCAGGAGCTTTTTCTGGTGGAGGTGCGAGCTTAACCTTTTTAATAGCCTCAGCGGGTGTGAATGAAGGTTCGACCACGTCGATGGGTTTCTTCTTGGCCTGCATAATTCCACGGAGTGATGGGTATCTTGGCTCATTCAATCCTTTTTCGCATGTGAGAATAGCAGGGAGAGGTACCTCCCATTCTTCCATCCCAGTCTCCAGCTCGCGCTCAACTTTCGCTGTATTACCGTCTAATTCGAGCTTAACGATATAGGTCGCCTGTGGGATATTGAAAAATTCCGCGATGTAAGCGGGGACCTGGGAATTGTAGTCGTCCACTGCCATTTTACCTGTGAGAATGAGGTCAAAGCCCTCTTTCTCTATGACGTCTTTAAGCATCATAGCTGTGGTATATCCATCGAGGTCCCAGAAACCGTCAACTTTGACGAGGATGCCCCTGTCTATACCCATGGCGAGGGCGGTTCTGATCTGCTCTTTAGCGCCTTCGTCTCCGACGGAAATTGCGACTGTCTCGACATCACCCAGTTTTTCTTTGATTTTTAGCGCTTCTTCGATGGCAAACTCATCGTAAGGATTTATCACGTAGGTAATATTATCCCTCACAATATCACTTCCATCGGGCTTTACCTGCAGGGTCAGCCCGGTGTCCGGCACTTTTTTAAGTAGAACGAGAATCTTCATAACGTATCACCTCCTTTTACATTTCGATTGCCATTGCAACAGCTTTACCACCACCGATACATAGAGCAGCGAGACCTGTTTTTGCACCTCTATCCTTCATTGCATAGATGAGAGTTGTGAGAATCCTTGCACCTGAGGCGCCGATGGGATGACCGAGGGCAACGGCGCCACCGTTTACATTAACCTTTGACCAATCCCAGCCAAGCTCTTTCCCATCAGCGAGAACCTGCACAGAAAATGCCTCATTGATTTCAATAAGGTCAAAGTAATCAATGTCCACACCCAGCTTGTCCATTACCTTTCTGATGGCGTAAATTGGGGCATAGAATACGTCCTGCGGATCAACTGCAGCAGCCGCATAAGCCCTGATGTATGCAAGCGGCTCGATGCCAAGCTCTTTTGCCTTATCTTCGGACATAACGACAAGAGCTGATGCTCCATCGTTTAGACCGGGGGCATTTCCTGCTGTAACTGTTCCATCCTTTTCAAATGCAGGCTTTAGCTTAGCGAGCTTTTCAAGGGAAGTATCTCTTCTTGGCCCTTCGTCTGTATCAAAAATAATGGGCTCACCTTTACGCTGGGGTACTTCAACCGGGACAATTTCCGCCTTGAATTTGCCTTCATCAATGGCCTTGATTGCTTTCATGTGGCTTTCGTACGCAAATTTATCCTGCTCCTCGCGGGTGATTCCGGATTTTCTGGCCGTGTAATCTGCAAAATTTCCCATGTGCACGTTGTGGTAGGGGTCCCAGAGTCCGTCCCAGACCATGAGGTCGAGAAAAGTGGTATTGCCAAATTTTCTGCCCTTTCTCATGTCTTTTACGGCGAATGGAGCATTGGTCATGGATTCCATTCCACCGGCAACAATAATATCCTCGTCCTCTGCTTTGATTGCCTGAGCAGCAAGCATTACTGCTTTAAGGCCCGAACCGCAAACCTTATTCACTGTGAAAGCGGGGATATTTGTTGGTAAACCAGCCTTTATTGCGGCCTGACGTGCAGGGGATTGACCAACTCCGCCCTGTAACACGTTTCCCATGATCACTTCTTCCACCATCTCTGGCTTAATTCCTGCCCTTTTCACCGCTTCTTTAATGACGATGGCTCCAAGCTCAGGAGCCTCAAAATCCTTTAATCCCCCCAAAAGCTTCCCTATTGGGGTTCTAACAGCGCTTACAATCACTGGCTGTTTCATTGATCAATAACCTCCTCAAGGGGAGTGTATGGCATGTTGAAATCTTCAGCAATCCCCTTGTAAACAAGATATCCTTTAAATACGTTGACGCCCCTCCAGAGGGCTTTGTTTTCTTTTACAGCCTGTTTCCAGCCCTTATTTGCGAGCTCGAGCACATAGGGCAGGGTTGAATTGGTGAGACCGTAGGTTGAGGTCCTTGGAACTGCACCGGGCATATTTGCGACGCAGTAATGGACAACACCTTCTTCGACAAATATGGGCTCTGAGTGGGTTGTGGGCTTTGAAGTTTCCGCTATACCACCCTGGTCAATGGCTACATCTACAATTACCGCTCCGTCCTTCATCTCTTTCAGCATCTCACGGGTGATAATCTTTGGTGCCTTTCTTCCGTGAATCAAAACTGCTCCGATAACAAGGTCCGCTTTCTTCAGGGCCTCCTTAACGTTGTAAGGTGTGGAAATGAGGGTTTTTACGTTAGCCGGCATGATTTCTGCGAGATATCTGAGTCTAACTGGATTGAGGTCAAGAACAGTAACGTCTGCGCCCATTCCAGCGGCAATGAAAGCGGCATTTGTTCCAACAGTTCCTCCCCCAATGATTACGACCTCAGCTGGCGGAACACCCGGAATTCCGCCGAGTAGCACACCAAGCCCTTTCTGAGGTTTTTCAAGATATTTTGCACCTTCCTGGGGGGCCATACGGCCTGCAACCTCACTCATGGGGATGAGGAGGGGGAGTGAGCCGTCATCAAGCTCGACAGTTTCGTAAGCTATACCAATGATCTTTCTTTCAAGAAGCTTTTCGGTGAGTTTTTTATCAGCTGCAAGGTGGAGATATGTGAATAATACCTGATTTTCGCGTAGTTTGGGAATTTCAACTTCCTGAGGCTCTTTGACTTTCACGATCATGTCAGCTTTCTCAAAGACCTCATCAGCTGTAGGGACAATTTCTGCTCCTGCTGCGACATAATCGTCGTCGGAAATTCCGCTGCCCAGACCGGCTTTTGTCTCGATTATAACCCTGTGACCCGCCTGAGTCAGTGAGTAAACTCCTGAGGGGGTCATTGCAACTCTATACTCTTCTTTCTTTATTTCCTTGGGAACACCTATGATCATAACAACTTCTCCTTTCTAAGTTTTTTAAATAACGCACCTTACCAAAATACAATTATAAAAACCAGTTAAAGTGTTATCAACAGGTGCAGTTGAATAAATTTCTAAGGGTCAATATAATTAACTTTCAAATGGCCAGAAAAAGGAAGAGATCCCAAAAAGTAGAATATAGGCGGGAGTTTAAAGACTCCAATTTGATTATCCTGATAGTTATCTTAGGGCTGATTTACTTCTACAAGATACTCTCCCCCAATGTGATGCTCTTTGCTACAGACCAGATAACCGCTGGATTCCCATTCCGCGCGTTTCATGCTTATGTGCTTAAAACTTTTCACCATATTCCATTCTGGGACCCTTATTTGTTTTCTGGAATTCCCTTTATTGATGCTTTTCACGGTGACATCTTTTATCCATTTTCCTTCCTGAGGATCATATTCCCACCGCACATAGTTCTCAACTGGTTCTTCATCGTCCATGCCATTCTTGCCGGAATTTTCATGTTCCTGTACTTGAGGCTCCTTAAACTCAATAAGTTTGTTTCGTTTCTCTTTGCTGTATCCTTCATGTTTACAGGCACCCTGATTTCCCTCACCTATCCTGGACACGATGGTAAAATGGCGGTTTCAGCCTTCATTCCTGTTGTATTTTACTTCATCCATAAGGGTTACCTGAGCGAAAAGTTCGGCTATTTTGCCCTTGCCGGGATGTTTATGGGATTTGGCATCCTCTCTCCCCATGTGCAGATGATGTACTATCTCTATCTTGCTTCAGGGATTTACATTCTTGCCCTGTTCATTGCGAAATACAGGGAGAAAGGTGCACTTCCGGCTGTAAAAATTGGTGTTTTCTTCGTGGTCTCGGTGATTTTCTCACTCCTCATAGGAGCTGTTCAGCTTCTACCGGGCTACGAGTATGTGGCTAAATTCTCACCTCGTGGCGCGGGTAACAGGGGGTACCAGTTCTCAGTCTCCTGGTCTCTTCCATGGGAAGACTACATTAGTGCATTTTTTGCGAAGTTCTCTGGATTCCTTGACAGCTATTGGGGGAGGAACCCGTTCAAGCTGAATACGGAATACATGGGAGCATTTGCTGCATTTCTTGGGTTTGTGGGCTTTTTCAACAAAAAGAGAAAATTCCTCGTATGGGTCTTTGGCATCATAGCTGTGTTTTTCTCCCTTGTTGCGCTTGGAGGATACACACCTGTTTATAAACTTTTCTACTACATGCTTCCGGGGATAAAGAAGTTTCGCGCCCCGAGCATGAGTTTCATTTTTGTGGCCTTTGCTTTTAACGTCCTGGGTGCATTTGGGGTGGAATACATAAGGGAGCGGGCAAATGACCCGAAACTTATGAAAAACCTCTGGATATCAATCGCGGTTATCTTTGGAATAGCACTGCTCGCATTTGTCGCAAAAGGCTTATTTATAGGAATCTTCAAAGAGTTATTTGTCAGGTCACAAAACCAGCTTAAGATTCTCGAGCAATACTATTCAAATATTCCACTTGCCTTTTTGAGATTCTCCATTGTTGCGGCAATTGCCGTGTACCTGCTTGGTGGGAAGTTCAGGCTTGACCTGCCGGTCGCTGGAATATTGACCCTTGTCATAATAGCTGATCTCTGGTCCATTGACTGGAAGTTTCTCAAAACCCTGCCCGGTCCGGATAAGTACTATGCAAAGGACGAAGTGGTTAAAACTCTTGAAAAGGACAAAGACGTTTATCGAGTATTCCCGATATTTTATCGGATTGACAGCAACTATCTTATGCTCCATAGAATTGAGTCCATAGGTGGACACCACGGGAACCAGTTCCAGAGATACCAGGAATTTCTCGGAAATCCTCACCACTTTATGTTTCGACCCGCTGATGAGCCCAATCTTTACAGGTATCCCTGGTTTGCTGACATGCTCAATGTGAAGTATGTAGTTTCACAGCCCATACCGCAGGACTTATCACCTTACAGGAAGAATGTCAATCTTTATCAAATGCTGTACCTTATAAGTCAATTTGTGAACGATACGAGCCATTTCAGAGTCCTGAATGTGGTTCCCGGCCAGAATAATGTTCGCTACGCCATTTATGAAAATAAGAAGTTTATCCCCCGTGTGTTCGCTGTTGATTCCATTGAGGTAATGAAGAAAGATGATGTTTTAAAGCGCATGGAGAAGTCAGATTTTGATCCGAGAAAGATTGCGGTTCTCGAGGAGAAACCGGAATTCAAGCCTGATACTGGAGCTCTCAACTTTTCCTTTAAAATGCTTGAATATCAGCCGGATTACTGGAAATTTGACTACACGCTCAGCAAAAATGCACTGCTCGTCTATAGCACAAATAACTACCCCAAGCTTGAAGTGCTGATAGATGGAAAGCCGGTTAAAACCTATCAGACTGACTACATTTTGATGGGATTTGAAGGGATTAAAGGGCACCACACGGTGGAGATCAAATTCAGGAGCAAGGAATACAACGTTCTTGGTCTGGTCAGTGTATTAACTATCCTTGTTTCAATTGTTGCCCCCATTGTAAAGATATGAGTATCGAAGTTTCTCTGATAGTCCCAGCTTATAATGAAGAAGGCAATATTGAGTCCCTTTTTGAGCACATCCACGATTTTCTAAGCTCCAATAATCTACTCGACTATTGGGAAGTTGTCTTTGTGGATGACGGTTCAACTGATGGTACATATGACCTTATCAGGGAAAACTTAGAAAAGCACAAAGACCTCAAAGTTACACTGGTAAAACACCAGAAAAATCTTGGCGTTACTGCCGCTCTTGAGACCGGAGCAAAGCATGCGAAAGGAGAAATTCTCGTATTTTTCCCCGCAGACCTCCAGTTTCATCTTGATGATGTCAAAAAACTGGTGGATAAAATAAAAAATGAAGGGTACGACCTCGTTACGGGCAAGAAGAAGGGCAAATATGAGAAGAAGTTTGTATCGAGCGTTTACAACCGGCTTTCGCAGTGGCTATTCCGACTTCCTGTCTCTGATATGAATTCCATTAAGGCGTTCAGAAAAGAAATTATAGAAAATGTTCCGCTAAGAAAAGACTGGCACAGATATATTGTTCCTCTTGCTTTTGATAGAGGTTATAGGCTCGCCGAGGTTGAAGTAACCCTCTATTCGAGGCTTCACGGTGAGTCCAAGTACAAAGGACTAAAAAGGGTGATCATAGGGGTTTTTGACCTACTGGCAGTTAAGTTTCAGCTCTCCTTCATGCGCAAGCCCATGCTATACTTCGGCTCATTGGGTGCTTTCACCACCTTGATCGGAATTCTTGTGGGTCTTGTAGCAGTATATTTCCGGGTTTTCAAGCATATCGGTTACAGGCCACTTGTCTATTTGACGATGTTCCTGGTCATTTCCGGGTTGATCCTTTTCATGATGGGCCTGATGGGTGAAATGATAGCCGGACTCTACGATCTCATTGATAAAAAGTGCAAAGACTGAAAAAAGTTTACATCTTCTTAATCTTCTCTCTGATTGCTGTATCCATCTTCTTTTTTGTTGTTGATAAAAGCTTTCGGTATCCTGAGATATTCAAGCTCAGGATTTTAAGGTTTGTTCTCGCCATTACCGCGGGAGTTTCTCTTGCCTCCAATGGAACTGCCCTCCAGACAATATTTCTAAATCCACTGGCAGAACCATATATTGTGGGAATCTCTGGTGGGGCACTATCCGGCTACTCACTCGCAATTTTATTGGGATATTCATCATTTCTTGTACTCTCAGGCTTCGCATTTCTGGGTGCTTTGCTTACCATGCTTTTAATTTACTGGTTTTCCACGTCAAAGGGGTATATGAACCTTCGGACTCTACTTCTTGGCGGGGTAGTTTTCAATTTTTTTAGCTATAGCTTTGTATTGCTCATTTTGACTTTTAAAAGACAGGGCCTGGAGAAAATCCTCTATCTACTCTGGGGATCATTTGGAATCATTGTAACGGGAAGTGAGCTGAAAACGATTGCTGCAGGAATCGTCATTATTCTTTTGTCTGCTGGAGTTTATTATCTCTATCATCTTGCCTTTGATGCGCTGGCTCTGGGAGAAGAAGAGGCATATTCTATAGGTGTGAATGTGGATTTCATGCGAAAAGTTACGTTTTTAGTGAGCTCAGTATCCACAGGCGTTTTGATATCCACTGTGGGAGCGATCGGTTTTGTGGGTCTGATTTCACCACATGTTGCGAAACTTCTCGGAGTCAGGCGTCACTTACACATTTTTACGATCTCCATCATGAGTGGTATTCTTATTCTACTTCTTTCGGATATGGTCTCGAGGTATTTTTTCCCCTTTGAATTTCCTGTCGGCGTGATAACAGCTTTGATAGGAGTCCCATTTTTCTTTTATATCTTGAACAGAAATGGCTCTGGAATTTGAGAATTTAAGCGTGGCATATGAAAACGGCAGGGTTGTGCTCGAGGGCTTCAGCTGGCGGGTTAACGAGGGGGAATTCTGGAACATCATAGGTCCTAACGGAGCCGGCAAGTCAACAATTTTTAAAACTTTATTAAAGAGAACGAAAATTCTTGCGGGGGCTGTGAAGATAGATGGGAAAGATGTAAGGAAGATGGATGTCAGGGACATCGCCCGAGACGTAGCTGTTTTACTTCAAACTGATATAGTTGAGAAGTCAATTAGGGTGGCGGATTACGTTGCACTGGGCAGATTTGTTCACGTGGGGCCTTCGGGAAGGCTCACAATAAGGGATAAAGAAATAGTTTATAATGCCCTTCGCTCGACGGGAACGGTTGATTTTAAGGATAAAATGCTCGGAGCCCTTTCGTCAGGTGAAATGCAAAGGGTGAGAATTGCCCGTGTGCTTGCACAGGAATCATCGTACATTTTGCTTGATGAACCGACATCCCACCTGGATTATGAACACAGGTTCGAAATCATGGAGCTTCTTGAAAGATTAAATGAACAGGGTAGGACAATTATTACCATCATGCATGAGTTTGACCTCGCTTACAGATATGGGAATCGAACGCTGGTTTTGAACAAGGGGAGGATTGTAAAATCAGGAGAGAGTAGTACAGTCTTTAGAGAGGATTTATTTAGAGATGTATTCCACGTTCACCTTGTCTTAGATGGCGACCGGATTTACATCGAGCCCCTACTGGAGTGAGGTAAGCCTCGTCATCTCCTCTTCTTTAATCTTTATCACAATTTTGAGTCCGGTCTGGATGATGTCCACTACCCGAGGGTCAGAAAGCCTGTAATAAGTGAGTGTCCCTTCTCTCCTCACTTTCAGAATTCCCGCTTTTTTAAGAATATTTAGGTGCCTCGATAAAGAGGACTGATCAATGTTCATGCATGACATAAGTTCTTTCACGTTTTTCTCACCGGTTTTGAGAAGGTAAACCACCTGCAATCTTTTTACAGAGGAGAGGGCACTGAAGAACTCCTCGAGGGGCTCAACCACGTATGACTCTTCACAGAATTTCTTTTCTTTCATAGCGAAAATATTTTAATTGCCATTAGACTTAATGTCAATAGTTTGTTTTTTAATAAATGCAATGAAAAAGTTGTGGGAGCTATAATAACAAATATCACCATTAGAGTCAAGTTTAGTGAGAGCCTGTTTGAAAAAATCTCAAATTCTTTGATTTTTGAGGAAAAATTTACCCCCCACCTTGTTCCTTCTATAATGTTTGTTGTTATTTATGATGGTTATCACTAAAAATATAGGGAAAACACTTCGGGAGGAGATGGTATGAGTGGGTGGAGACCGGCCTTG
>WFZT01000061.1 GCA_015489415.1 Caldifarciminota bacterium
ATGAGGTCAAGTTATTCAATGGAGTGCTGGATGTTTATAAACTATCTTGCGCTTGTATATTATTACAAGATTTATCATTTATTGCTTGAGAAGGGGCTTTTGAAGAAATACTCACCGCAAGATGTGGTGTTGTATTTAAGCAGATATAGGAGGGTAAAGATATCAAAGGAATGGATAGAGGTGGAGATACCGAAGAAGACGCGGGATTTAATAGAGAAATTGAATATACCTATTACTTAAAAAATACGGAGTTAGGGATTAAAAATTTTTTTCAATTTCACCATTCTCCCCTACCCCCTCCTTCCTCAAGGAAGGAGGGGGATTTGGGTTTTTGGGCAATTGTTTCATGCTGGCTTTAGCTCTTATCGGAATCTGACAGAACATCCAAAATCACCTAATCACCCTCTCCCACTTTGTGGGAGAGGGATAGGGTGAGGGTTTTCATCTTGAATTTTAAAAATTTCAAGCGGAAGGCCCCCTCCCTGAATCCCTCCCCCACTTGCTCCGCAAGCAGGGGAGGGAAGTATCTGTATTCGTAATAAAAAAGTTTTTTGCAAGGTATAATTTAAAAATCTCCAGAATAGTTGTTATTTAGGAACTCAAGATATTCAATCTTTCCTTCCTTCATAAATCGAAAAAACGGGTGGATGAGGTTATAATTGAGCCCCTATGAGAAAGTTAGCGTTAATCCTTGCCCTATTGGGCAGCATAAATGCAAAAACCATAAAGGCTGGTACCCTTCTTACAGGCATTTCGACACTGGACATTATCACGCATCAAACCACTGAAGTAAAAGCCATAAGATTCAGGAAAACCCCCGAAATCATCACTGCCGTCTCCAAAGGAGAGGTGGACGTGGCGGTTATCCCGGTAGATATGGCAGCAAAACTCTTTCAAGCAGGCGTCAAAATTAACATCATCGCAGTTGATATGTTTCAGAACCAGGCTATTCTCACCATGAAACCTGATGTAAAATCCATTTACGACCTCAAAGGAAAAACAGTAGCGGCACTCGTTGCATCGGGCACATTCAAGATGTTTAAAAGTTATATGAAACTCTCAGCAGGACTCAAGGCAGGAAAAGATTTTAAAGTTCTCAATGCAGCTCCCGGAGCTCTCCCGGACATTCTCAAAAGAGGCGATGCAGATGCTGTTGTGGCATGGGAGCCCCTTGTAAGTATTATGATAAATCAGGGAGCACGAGTGGTTTCGTCTTTTAAAGCCCTCTGGCAAAAATTGGGCTACAAAGGCTCTCCTGTTATGCTCGTCTGGATTACATCCCCAAAATTCAAAGACACCACGGCAATTGAAAAATTTGTTGCCTTAAGAAAAACGGCTGCAAAATACTGGGCCAGCAACCCGGATTCCACCGTTGAGATTCTTAAGAAAATTTACAATTTCTCAACCCCTGTGGCTCGCTCAATTTATGGACGAACAGAAATTTATGACGGAGACACGGATGAAAGTATTATTGAAAACATTCGCAGGGTCTGGCAAATCTCATGGAAAGGCGGATATCTGAAAGAAAACCCGGTGAAGATACCCGATACAATCTTTTACCACTGATCGGATGGGTAACTTTAATCGGGCTTATAATCGCAGTCTGGATAATTGCATCATGGCTCTCTGGAGGTCTATTCCCATCCATCGGTGAGACGCTGAAGTATGCATTTTCAAGGCCGGCTAAACTCTACGTAAGCTCCACCCTGCGAACACTCACCAATTCGCTTCTTGGCTTCTTCATAGCTTTTATACTTTCTGTCATTTCTGTAATGCTTGCCTACCTCAATTCCTTTGCCGCGAGTTTTTTTGAGGCGGTAAACACCTTTATTCAAAGCGTGTCTGTCCTTGTTTGGTCAATCATATCAATTATCATCTTCGGGGTTACAAGCCATTTTCCACCTGTGATTGTCACCATGTTTGCCGTGTATCCCGTGCTCCTCTCAAGCCTTATGGGGGCGGTTAGGGCACTGGACAGGAAACTCTTTGAAATCAGCAAAGTCCTTGGTGCTTCGCGCATCCAGCAGTTCATATATGTGCTCTTGCCCGGAAGCATTCCCTATATTGTGAGTGCGTCGCGTTCGGCCATTGGAATTGCGCTGAGAATCAGCGTGGTGGCAGAAGCCTTTGGAGCAGCAGGTGGAATAGGCTACCAGATTGTTTATAATTACGACATGGCTGAAGTTCCGGGTGTCCTTACATGGTCACTGATTCTCATACTTCTGATGATTGGGCTGGATTTTTTAATTCTCAAACCCTTTGAAAAATGTACTCTCAAATGGAAAGTGTGATTAAAGCTCAAAATATTAAAAAATCTTACGGCTCCATGCAGGTACTCGGCGGAGTAGATTTTTCCCTCAATAATGGTGAGATTGCTGGGATCGTGGGGCCAAACGGATGTGGCAAGACAACATTCTTAAAAATCCTCTCAGGAATTGAGAAATGTGACTCAGGAAGCTTAAAAGTGGCCGGAGACGTGGCCCTCATTCCTCAGGACAATCTTCTTTTCCCCTGGTTCAACATAATGAACAACATTGGACTCGGTTTGAAATTTAGAGGTGTCCCCGGGAAGGAGAGACAGTCTAAGGTTATGGAAATTTCCCGTCTTCTCGGAATCGAGCAGTACTTGAAGCAGTATCCAATCCATATCAGTGGAGGCACGGCCAAAAAAGTGACAATAGCACGGGCACTTGTTCTAAACCCCGATCTTTTGCTGCTCGATGAGCCTTTTGCAGGACTTGATGTTACTTCCGTGGAAACCCTCATAGAGAGTCTGAAATCACTCAAAGGCAGGATTTCCATGGTGGTTGTTTCTCATCAAATTGACGAACTCGTGGAGATTGCCGATAGAATCTATTTCTTTTCGCATAGACCTGCAAAGGTGACAAAGGTCCTGAACACCCGGGAGCTTTCACAGGTCGAGAGCAGAAAACTTGTTTCAGAATTCTTAAAAGGAGACAGGACGTGGAACTAATCGTCGCTATCACAGGAGCAAGCGGTGCCATCCTTGGCGTGAAATTTCTTGAAAAGGCACGAGAGGCAGAAGTTAAAACCCATCTTGTAATAAGCAAATGGGGCATCGAGACATTGAAGGCAGAATCGAGTTTGAATCTTAATTATGTCAAATCCCTTGCCCACAGGTATTATTCAAATGACAACCTGCTTGCACCATTTTCCAGCGGCTCCTTCAAATTTGACGGTATGGTTATCATTCCATGCTCAATGAACACCCTTGCAATGATTGCCAATGGGGTAGGGGAGGACCTTATCACGAGAGCAGCGTCCGTTACCCTGAAAGAGGGTCGCAAATTGGTTCTCGTCACCCGCGAAACCCCTTTGAGTTTGATCCATATCGAGAATATGGAGCGCGTGGCGAGGGCAGGCGGTGTCATTCTTCCTCCTGTCCTCACGTTTTACCACAACCCTAAAACCATTGATGATATGGTAAGTTACGTTATTGGCAAGGTTTTCGACCAGTTTGGCATAAAACACAATCTATTCCATAGATGGGGAGAATGATAAAATGGCTATTAAAGATTTAAGGCAGTATCTGGAGCTTTTGAAATCCAACAATTGCCTCAAAAAAGTTGGGGTTTCCGTGAATCCTGTTCTGGAAATCCCGGAAATCCTCAGGCGCGTGATGTACAGAAAAGGTCCGGCAGTGCTTTTTGAAAATATTGAGGGGCATCCCGGCTGGAAGGTTGCTGGAAATCTCTTTTGCTCCATTGAAATGCTAAAGAAGGCCTACGGTGTCGAAAGACTCGAGGAGATTGGAGAAAGGCTTATTAAGCCTGTTTTAGAGCCCCCATCCACAACTATGACGGGCAAGCTAAAGGCCCTCGGTGATGTGATCGGGTTTGGCAAATTCACCCCTAAAAAGGTGCGAAAAGGTCCTGTGCTGGAGCGAGTTTTAGATAATCCCAGTCTCCTTGATGTCCCTGCCTTTAAAAGCTGGCCATTAGATGGTGGTCGTTATCTAACATACCCCCTTGTATTCACCTGGGACCCTGAGAGGAAAATCACAAATATCGGGGTTTACAGGGTGATGATTTTAGATGAAAAGAGGGGAGTGATTCACTGGCAGATTCATAAGCGGGGCAGAATGGCATTTGACAAAACAAGGGAAATGGGACAAAAGATGAAGGTCGCAATCGCAATTGGTGGCGATCCGGGACTTCTTTTAACAGGTGCATCTCCAATTCCGTATCCCATGGACAAGCTTCTATTTGCAGGATTTGTGAGGGGTGAAGGAATCGAGGTGATTGATATTGATGGAATGCTCTTGCCAGCGCATGCTGAAGCAATTCTCACGGGATACGTTGATACTGGTGAGCTCCACGAGGAGGGTCCTTTTGGAGACCATTTCGGCTATTATGACAAACCTGAGGAGAAGTATCCTGTTTTCCATCTTGAGAAAGTTTTCATGAGGAAGGACCCCATCTACTTTGGCTCGGTCGTGGGACTTCCACCGCTTGAGGATGCGGTGATTGGAAAGGCAATTGAACGGATTTTCCTTCCCCTTGTAAAAATGATTTTCCCTGAAATTGTCGAAATCAACCTGCCGGAATATGGAATGTTTCAGGGTCTTGCAATTGCTTCAATAAAGAAAAGATTTCCTGGACATGCGAGGAAGGTGATGATGGGGCTCTGGGGAACAGGCCAATTCTCACTCACAAAGGGGATTGTGGTTGTTGACCATGATGTAAACCCGCACTCACTCAATGATGTGATTTTTGCCGTTTCTGCAAATGTTGACCCGCAGAGGGATGTGGCAATAATTCCCAATACCCATGCCGACGTGCTCGACCCATCCACCCGGTATGCAGGTCTTGGCAGTAAGCTTGGAATAGATGCAACAAGGAAGTGGAAGGAGGAGACCGGTAAGGAGTGGCCCAAACTTGTAGAGCCAGACCCTGAAACGGTGAAGCTTGTTGATAAAAAATGGCGTGACCTGGGGCTTTAGATGGCCGAAATCAGGTGGGACCCTGGAAAGACTGCAAGGGGTGGGGTAAGGGCGGTACTGAGACTTCTTAGAATTGAGCACACGTTATTTTCACTTCCATTTGCTTACATGGGTGGGTTATTAGTAGGGAGGATGACTTGGCGTGAATTTCTCTGGATCACCCTTGCGGTATTTGGACTCCGCTCAGCGGCCATGGCATACAACAATATTGCCGACCTTCCCATTGACAGGTTAAATCCCCGAAGCAAAATGAGACCCCTTGTTACAGGGGCTGTGAGCAAATCTACTGCATGGCTTATCGTGGCACTGGGATCGGCTATTTACTTTCTTTCGGCATACATGCTCAATTTCTACAGCTTCATCATGAGTCCCATTCCGTGGATTTTTGCCCTGACGTATCCACATGCCAAGAGATGGCATGTCTTTCCTCATATTCACCTTGGATTTGTCCTTGCACTGGTGATTTTAGGCGGAAGCTTTGGAGTGATCGGCGATACGAGTCCTGGCATTTTATACGTCTTTAAGCACGTTCCATGGTGTTTCATGTTCGCGATCATCTTCTGGGTTGCAGGATTTGATATAATATACAGCATCATGGATGTAGAATTTGACCGAAAGGCCGGGCTCGGCAGTGTCCCTGCAAAGTATGGAGAGGACAGGGCTGTAACGATTGCCATTATTTTTCACATTTTAATGGCAGTTTTAATGGTAGCGGGGGCAGTTAAACATAAATTGGGCCTAATTTCCTATCTTTCGATATTGGCAGCAAGTGCATTGACGGTTTATGGTGATTTCGCAGTCAGGAAGTCTTTTACGAAGATAAAGATGGCCTTCAACCTGAATCTGTGGGTAGGCCTGATAATTTCCATTGGCGTAATCATTGACAAATTTTTGAAGATTTATTGGTGAGTTAATTGGTATAATATAAAGCTATGAAGAAATGGAAATAAGAGAAGCTTGTGATTTGTGTGGTATAGCGGTGCCTACAGGATATCTTTGGGTCAGGAAATGGAATGAGGAAGGGTATGAAGGACTGAAGGATAAAGAAGGTAATAGAGGGAAACCTCTTATCTAAACTTTTAACATTTGCTAAAAGCTGGATAGAAAAGTTCCTTAATTTGGCAAAGAAGCTGAAATTTCATCCAAACTCAACCCCCACCATCTAATTCAACATAATATATCTTATGTTACGTTAGTAACATATCCGAATAAGGATGGCAGTAAAATCAACGAAAAATGAATGCCCCCTTATGAATATTATTTCAGTATCCTCATCCCTAATCAAAGCAGTAATAGATCGATGCGGGTATTAACCTGACGTCACCCACGAATTTCTGGATAATAACACCTTATCCCTTGCCAGGTCTTCAAAAAGGTGTACTACGCTCAATATTTAAACACTCTCTTTATGCGGTATAAACGAATATATCCTTCAGCTAAAATTGTTGATTTACTGCGAAAAATCGAATTTATCGCCCAGATCGCATTGTATAAATATACATGGCAAGCAAAAACATGGGTGATGTCAGGGGTATTAACAGGGATTTGGGAGCATTTTTTAATTCTAAAAGGTGGTTTTGTAGGTTTTGGCGGGTTGGATAAGGTCATATTGGTGTGATGATTTTGGGGCTGGTTTGACTGAGGTGGCCACCGATCTTCCCCTTCAACAATCTTTGGGAGCTTTCATAGCATATTTTCTCGGATGTGCTAAATTCAAAAATCTTTAATCAGGCAGATTCTGCCTGTTGGTACGAAAATACCCTAAGAATACCTCCCTCCTCCGCACTTTGCGCGGGGGAGGGATTCAGGGAGGGGGCATTCCGCTGGGTCACTAAATTTTATATCTGGACTGAGTTAGAGCTTAAAATGGACCCTGCCACTCTTTCAGAATCATACTTCACAAATGGATTTGTGACTTCGTCCAGGGCGCGCTCAAGAAGCTCAAGGTAATGGTTTATGTCCACGTTATATTCCATCCCTTCCTCAAAAGGCATACCTGTTGCAATTCCATTTGTTACCACGTATCTCAGCATCTCACCAGGTCTTAGCTCTATTCCCGAGTCACTTAAAATCTTGAGCGCATAAAATGTCCTTGTCTTCGTTCGGTAGCCCTTCCAGCTCTTTCGCACCCTCACCGCAATGGAAAGCTCTTTCATCTCCACCTCACCATTTAGAAGCTTCCTCTGATACGCATTAAAAATCTCATCCCTTAGCCTTTTTACTTTCACCGGATCAAATGAATCCCCAATCTTTTCTATAAACTCCATCTGGGCCCTTTTTATAAAATCAGGGACATCATGCCTTCTGAGCATCAAACCCCTTATCTTCACCCTCCCGTCCTTAAAAATCCCAAAAAACCTGTTTGGGACACCAATTCCGGGCATTCCCTTTGATGATGGAAATGCTATCCACCTGTAAATCCCCTCCACATCCATACTTATACCGGTTTTGCTGGATATTTCCTCAACAAGGGCCCTCACCTCCTCCTCACTCATCCCCTCTTTTGTAACCCACAGTGAATCTGTCAGGGCATGGAGCACCCTGAAACTGCGTGACTCTGCAATTTCCTTGGAGCGCAGTAATAATTCCCTCCCTATAGCCGTAACCGACTCATGGGCTTCTATCTTACCAAATCTTGCATTGCGGTATCCAAGATATCCGAAGCACGTTACAAGAATCCATTTTATAGCCTTCTGACGCATGTTGTATCGAGGGATGTGCTTTAGCTTCTTATACATAGCTCGTTTTTTCAGCACCCGCTCTAATGCCATGGGGATGATCCCCCGACGTCTCGTTTCCACCACATATCCTGTCTCGGGCACTACTCTGCCCTCCCCGTTTCTCTTTACCGTTTCGGGACTTATATTGAATTTCACCATAATGGTCGGATACATCTGTGAGAAATCTATTTCGGCCACATTTTCAAAAACCCCTACAGGTGGTGTAAATATGAGTCCTCCCTTATCTGATGTGAGTAGATTCTCAAGTGTTCTGAAATCCTCTGACTGTGCCTTTTTTGAGGGAATGAGAATGTTATTCCTTATGGCTGCATCATACTCCAGCGCGCTCATAGCTGTGCCAATGGCAGACCTTGCAAGTCTTTCGACCGGTATCCGCGCTATCCTCGATATTTCCACTATCCCCTCGAGACCCGATTCTTTAAACATAAAAGAATTCTTCCTGTCAATGTGCCACCTGCCTCGAAGATAATAAGAGGGAGCTCTATAAAAAACTGTGCCGTAAGATACGTAGGAAACACCTTTTGCTGCCATTTCTACGTCGAAGACTCTTATTCCGTAAGCGCGCTCCATACGCTTCAAAACAGGGAAAATGAGCTTGTCCCCATAGTCTGAAAGCACCACGTGGGGGTCGTATCTTGTGACAATTTTTTTGAGCTCTTTTAAAAACTCCCTGCCATCGGTGGTTTCAACCTCCATCTCCTGTCCTTCCACCCGGACAAGGAGATGCACTCCCCTAATCCCTATGGCAACGTTGGAAAGCCCCACGGGCACGAGCTCCATCACCCGCAGGTCTGGTAATTCCCACGTGGTATCCATTGGAGAATCAACAACCCTGAGCCCCTCAACCTTCGCAGACGGAAATAGCCCCGTCAGAATCATAAAATAGGTCTCCTCCGGGAGACCTGTGTTAAACACCTCCCCATCAAATTTTTCGAGCACCCTCGAGACCTTTACATAGTGAAAGGCATCAAGCCGCAGGACATCAATTTCCCTGCCGGTAAGGTAATCAATTTTTTTCTCTTTCTGATATTTCAAAATCAGACCCATTTTCCTTAGCTTTCGAGCCACATTCAGGGCATTTTCTCCCCTTATGTAAACTGACAGGGCAAATCGCTTCCTGAACACCTTCATTTCACCGTCAAGGACATAGATGGCAAAGTAACCGGATCCCTCGCTTTTTACATCAAATAAGAAGCCCATTTTCCAGTTTCCTAACCTTTTCTTCCAACTCCTTTATCTTCTTTTCCTGTTCAATAAATGCCGAAAGGAATATAGGAATCAGAGGATCAGGGAATGCAGAATAGCTTCCTGCCTGCACATGCTTCTTTGCATACTTGAAAATCTCGTCAAGATATTCCCTATCCTCCTTTCTGAGGGAACGACGAAACTTTTTCAAACGCTCCCTCTGAAGCTCTATGCTCATGGAATAAGGCATTATGGTTCTGCCCATAATAACACCTCCCTTCAATAAAACTTTAAAGTCAATAAAACCTGCAAGGGTATCAAGAAGCTTCCCGTCCCTTGATGGAATATGCTGTACAAATAAAAGTCGTGACCTGCTTTTTAGCACCTTTCCTATGAGTCCAAGCACCTTCAGAGATTCCCTGTAGCTTATCCCTTCATTTTTATCTGTGAGCTGGGAAACTGGAGCAAGAATAATCCCTGGAACTCCGCTTGGAATCTTTTTGATAATAGAAACGATCTGATAGGGATTAAAAGCCCTCGCTATCCTTACACTTTTTAAAAAGTGATCTGAAGAAAGACCATTTTGCTCGGCCTCCCGGATTAGAAAGTAAACATCAAGGGTATTGGCACAATCAACCACGTAGGGGACAAGCTCATTTTTAACCAGATTTACGATAGCCCTGTGTGCCATAGAATAAACGTAGTCAGGGCCAGATACCAGAAGGTTCCTCATAGCTTACCTCCTCAACAGGCCCACAAACACACCCAATATTTTTGCATCGTCCACCTCAATGGGCTCCATCTCAGGATTTGAGGGCTGCAGGATAATTTTCCCCTTCTTGAAATAGACTCTTTTTAATGTTACCTCACCGTCAACCAGAACTGCTGCAATCTCACCGTTTTTCACCGAGTCCTGCCGTCTGATAAACACGATGTCCCCGTCAACAATATGGTCTCCGACCATACTGTCTCCCCTCACTCTGAGGGCAAAGATTTCACCGGTTCCAAAAAGGGAAGGGTCAATGGATAGATATTCGTCGAAAACTTCGTCTGTGAGGGTTAACTTACCTGCGGGAATGAATCCCAGAAGTGGGATGGAATTTGGGCTCTTTTTCAGGATAATTCCCCTGCTTCTTCCAGGGAGTCTTTCGATGTAGCCCTTCCTCTCAAGGGCTTTCAGGTGGTCTGCCACTGCCCTCACCTGGATACCGAATCGAGCGGCAATATCGCGGATGGATGGGGCCACACCGTACTCCCTCACATACTCTTCGATGAATCCGAGTATCTCTTTTTGCCTCTCAGTCAACCTCACCATGCTCAAAATATACTATACAAATGTATAGTTGTCAAGATGGTTAAGAGCTCGTTCGAAATTTGCCCCCATCCTTCCCCACGCGAAGCGTGGGGGGAGAATTTGTAATAGTTTTAGGGCACAAGCTTCGCTTGTGAAGAAGTTGAAGTGTATTTTGAGTGAATTTGACCTCCAGATTGAGCTTTTCAGAAGTTTGTGCTTGCATCCCAAATCCTTCTCCCCCGCATAAATACTTTGCGGGGGAAGGAATGAGGTGGGGGGCTACATCTTGAATTTTTTAAAAATTCCCCTCGTAGGTAGGATCGGAATGAGGTAAGAAAAGCAGTTTTAATTGATATGATGTTGTTTCCATACCTCGTAGGTAGGATCGGAATCTCGGGCAGGCGGCCGATCCGGAAGTGGAATCGGTGTTTCCATACCTCATAGGTAGGATCGGAATGCGGAGAGACAGGTATCAAAGGATACCAAGGAACCAGGGTTTCCATGCCTCATAGGTAGGATCGGAATACCCCCTGCTTCGTCAGAGCCCTCTTCTCCTTCCATTGTTTCCATGCCTCATAGGTAGGATCGGAATCGAGGCAGGGTTAGGTGGGGTTTTATCTTCACTTCGGTTTCCATGCCTCATAGGTAGGATCGGAATAGAATAATCAGCGTTAAGGTCTTTTAGGAATGCTCTGTTTCCATGCCTCATAGGTAGGATCGGAATACGAACTTAACAGGACAACAGACCTTTTTGAGCTAGTTTCCATGCCTCATAGGTAGGATCGGAATTGTTCCAACTTTTCTATCATTCCTTCTTACCTCCTTGTTTCCATGCCTCATAGGTAGGATCGGAATCATCCGCAATAAAAACCTGTTTACCTCATATTTCTGTTTCCATGCCTCATAGGTAGGATCGGAATGCGAGTTTCTTTAGAGGTGGATTGGGGGCGATACCGGAGTTTCCATGCCTCATAGGTAGGATCGGAATGAACATGGCTCTTGATATGGAGACTCTCAAAAAAGAACTGTTTCCATGCCTCATAGGTAGGATCGGAATGTTGTTATGATAGCGAGGATTCAGATTTCCGGGAATGAGTTTCCATGCCTCATAGGTAGGATCGGAATACTGCGCCTTACAGTCCATCCTTTATCCATGATGATAGTTTCCATGCCTCATAGGTAGGATCGGAATTTGTCAGGTCCACCTGCCCATCTAATTAGAGCAACTCGTTTCCATGCCTCATAGGTAGGATCGGAATGATATTTTATACTTGTCGTTTACTCTATCCCTTGCCATGTTTCCATGCCTCATAGGTAGGATCGGAATTTGTATGGGGCAATATATGGGATAAAATAGATTTTTGTTTCCATGCCTCATAGGTAGGATCGGAATCAGAGAGGTCAAGAGTATGGCCTTGCTCGAAATCATAGGTTTCCATGCCTCATAGGTAGGATCGGAATTCGCTTACTTCCCTCCTAGCGGAAGTAGAATTTTCGCGTTTCCATGCCTCATAGGTAGGATCGGAATGGGAAAGTATTTGTTTATGAGCTAACGCAAAATGAATTGTTTCCATGCCTCATAGGTAGGATCGGAATCACAGAGAGCGGATGGCGTTGTTTAGGCGATAAGAGGTTTCCATGCCTCATAGGTAGGATCGGAATGGGATAAAGCCTTTGTGGAAGGTTGTTCGTGATAGTGGTTTCCATGCCTCATAGGTAGGATCGGAATTATCTTATAATACTATGAAAAAGCGGGCTGATTATGTGTTTCCATGCCTCATAGGTAGGATCGGAATCGGGAGAGCTTTCGGATGATGACAAACAGAAACTCCTGTTTCCATGCCTCATAGGTAGGATCGGAATATTATATAGCTTCAAGTTGGGACCCGGATATAGACGAGTTTCCATGCCTCATAGGTAGGATCGGAA
>WFZT01000062.1 GCA_015489415.1 Caldifarciminota bacterium
GAGAGGCGAGCTCGCGAGAGGGACGAGGTAGCTATTCGTCAGTGGCAAGAAGGAACCTGGCCAGAGGTTAAAAAAAACCCGTCGTGATGGGATGAGTATAGTGTTGATAGACGAGAGCGGATTTATGTTGCAACCGTTAGTGCGGAGGACATGGGCACCAAAAGGGGAGACACCGATACAGTACAGTTGGGATAGACATGATAGGCTATCAGTGATAGCAGCGTTGACAGTAGCTCCGAGGCGTAGGCGTATAGGGTTGTACTTTCAGATATATGATCGGAATATAAGAGCGGAGGAGGTGGTGAAGTTTCTCACAATGATTCATAGGCAAGTGAGGCGGAGGCTTTTGGTGATAATGGACAGATACAGTGTGCATCGGAAGGCAGTGCGTTTATTGGGGGAGAGGGGTGTAGAGTGGATGGAGGTGGAGTGGCTACCAGCGTATGCGCCGGAGTTGAACCCAGTGGAGAGGGTGTGGAATCACAGCAAGTATGGTACATTAGCGAACTTTCTACCAGAGGACGTGAGGCATCTTGAGGAGGCAGTAGGTAAGTCAATAAAGGAGATACAAGGTAATGGGAATTTGAAGCGAGCATTTTTTGCCCATGCAGGGCTGGAGCTGTGATGCGTCACTTTTTCTTAGCAAAGGTCAATAAAATTCCAATTTAGGTTGAAATTCTTCGAACGCGCTTAATTTACTGTGCAAATATTTTCCGTCCTCAGGACTCGTAAATCTTCACGTAAATCTTTTTTCTGAGCTTCTTCACGTAGGCGTCAATGGCCTGCTGAAGTTTTCGCTGGTAAAGAATCTGGGTTAGCTGTGGCTGTATCTCTTCAAACGACGGCCTTCCACCTTTCTTTCTATCAATAAGCTTGATGATGTGATAGCCGAACTGTGTCAAAACAGGGGCTGAAATCTCGCCCACCTTCATGGTATCAATGACAGATTTCATATCGGGCGGAAGATTGGTGACCGGAATCCATCCGAGGTCTCCGCCGAGGTCTTTTGTGTCAGTATCGTCTGAGTATTTTGAAGCAAGCTCGTCAAATGAGTATTTACCTGATTTGAGCAATCTATAAACCTTTTCTGCAAGCTTCTTAGCCCTCAGAGTGTCATTCCTGGTGGGTCTAAACTGCACAAATATCTGCTTTAAGTGGTACATGTCGTCCTGTTTCTCCACCATCTTGAAAATGTGGAAGCCATAGTCACCCTCGACCGGTGGTGCAATTTCCCCGGGCTCAAGTGGGGCAACAACCTTTCTGATATGCTCAGGCAGGTCGGTTTTCTTAACGATTCCAATATCGCCTCCATTGGCTGCAGACTGCAGGTCATCGGAGTACTTTGAGGCAAGGTCCTCAAAGCTTGCTCCATTCTGGAGTTTTTTATAAAGGGCTTCGGCCTTTCTCTTTGCCTGAGCCACCACTTCGGGTGATGGCTTAATTCTTATTAAAATATGGGCAATTCGCACCATATCAGGCTTTGGTGGAATTGAATCCAGATGAGTTTCGTAAAACTTCTTAACCTCATCTGGAGAAACACTGACAAGTGGTTTGATCTTCTTTTCAATGAGTTTTTGCACGTATAGCTGCTCCCTGACATTTTTTCTGTACTTTCTGCGGAGAGCAGCCTCAGTTAAACCCTCTTCTTTCAATTTCTCCTGAAAAGCCTTCTCGCCCATCTGCTGTTTCATGTTCTGTATCTGCTGGTCGAGATACTTGTCTACTTCGGCATCCGTAACTTTGATTGTGGTATCCTTCTTTGCTTCCACGTAGAGCAATTTTTCCGTTATTAATTCATCGAGAATCTTTTTCCTGAGCTCGGAATCTGAGATATTGGCAGGAAATTGCATCCTGTAGAAAGCGAATGCCTGGTCAAGGTCCGATTTTAGAATGACCTCGCCATCCACTTTGGCTACAACTTTATCAACCAGCTTCTTTTGCTGGGCAGAGGCAAAAATGGGGATGATTAAAAGGAAAAGCGCAATCTTCTTCATTTCAGATTCCTCCTGATGATTTTGATTTCGTATTTTGCCTTCAGTGTGCGGTACAAAGAGTCTTCAAGCTCCTCCTTCCTCACACGTTTAAGGGTTTCAAAAAGGATTTTCTCCTCTTCCTGAGTCATTTTTGAGTTTTTGACCCTCAGGACTTTGGCGATTCCATAGGTATCGTTGAGCTTTACAACCTCGGTGGGTTTACCAAATGGAGTCGCCTTTATCTGGTCTGCCAGGGCATCTGGCACCTGCAGGAGTATCAAGCCAAGATTTTGATCCTCATTGTAGCTAACCGTTACATCCGGATCAGCCTGGTATTTTCTCAATTTCCGGTCAAAATTTCGGTATGTTACGTACCTCATATCCTTTTTAATCTTTGGAATCAACGTGCTATCAGTGAAGAAAATTAAGAGAATGTCCACCCTTTTATTTAGCAAATCTTTGTTTTTCTCAAGATAATCCTTGAAAACCTCTTCGTTTACAGGAGTGTTTAAAAGTTTTTGAGAAAGATAGGTCTGAGCGAGCAAAGAACGCTTATACCAGTAAAGTTTTGCTTTAACTTCGGGCAATGTATCAATGCCCTCTTCCAGTGCAGCCTTATAAAAAACGAGGGTCTTTATGAGCTGATCAACAAGCTCTTCCTTCTGCTTCCTGTTTAAGAGATAGCCTGGAATTTCCGGTAACTGAGATTTCAGAACAAGATCAGTGATTACTTCGCCATCCACCGTTGCCACTGTATCGCCTGGAACAGATTCAAACTTCTCCGCTTTCTCCTCACCGGGATTACATGAGGTTATGAGAAAAGCCAGTAACACCGGGAAAATCACTTTTTTCATCTTTTTGAGCCTCCACCAATTTTTCTTTCAAGGAAGTTATTGGAGTATAAACTTTTTTTGCCGTTTTTTACAAGCTGAATATTGTGGTCATTTACGATAATTTTCTCGTATCCCTCTCGTGCTGCCCAGAGCTTTACCCTGACCACAAAGAGAACCTTTTCGACCTCTTTCGGGAATCTGCCAAATCGGTCGCGCATTTCATCGGCTATTTCCTCAAGCTCGGAGAAACTTTTTGCCCTCATCAGACGACGGTAAAATGCAATTCTAACCATTGGGTCGGAAATGTAATCTTCAGGAATAAAAAGGCTGGTATTAACGATAATTTCTGGCTCTGCTGGAATTTCCTCCCCTCTGATTCGTGCAATGGCTTCCTCAAGCAGCTTAAAGTAGAGCTCATAACCTATCGCATTGACATGTCCATGCTGCTCCTTTCCGAGGAGATTGCCCGCACCCCGTATCTCCAGGTCCGCAAGAGCAATCTTCAAACCTGAGCCAAGATGATGAAACCTTGCTATCGCTTTGAGCCTCTCTTTTGCCTTCGCGCCGATATTTTTGGGAATTAAAAAGTATGCGTAGGCCTGCCTCTCACTTCTCCCTACACGTCCCCTGAGCTGGTGAAGCTCTGCAAGTCCAAAGAGATGTGCATTTTCAACAATAAGCGTGTTGGCATTGGGAAAATCTATACCAGATTCAATAATTGAGGTGGAGACAAGGACATCGATCTCGCGATTCATGAATTTTATGAAAATATCCTCGAGCCGTTCCTTTTTCATGCGTCCATGAGCATATTCTATGTTTAGCGTGGGGAACATGCTCTTTAGCTTTTCTGTCCTTTCCTTGATCCCTCGAATTCGGTTGAATAGGTAAAACACCTGCCCTCCCCTCGAAATTTCACGAGAAATGGCTTTGTAAACCACGTCCTCGGAGTAGGCAGCAACAATCGTTTCGACAGCTTCTCTTCCTCTCGGGGGTGTCAGGATATACGAAATGTCGTAAATGCTTCCGAGGGCTGCATACAGGGTTCTCGGAATAGGTGTTGCTGTCATCCTGATAGTGTCAACCTCTGGAAACTGCCTGTAAATCTTCTCTTTTTGCATAACACCGAATCTGTGCTCCTCATCTATGATGAGGAGCCCGAGGTCATTGAAAACCACGTCAGGCTGAAGAAGCCTATGAGTTCCTATTATCACATCAATCTCACCTTCGGCAAGTTTCCTGAGAATTTCCTTGATCTCCGCCTGTGTTCTGAGCCTTGAAAGCATTTCCACCCGGACGTCAAACTGTCCAAGTCTATCCCTGAATGTGCGATAATGCTGAAGTGCAAGGACGGTGGTTGGAACAAGAACTGCCACCTGTTTGCCGTTTATAATGGCTTTAAATGCTGCTCTGAGTGCAACTTCAGTCTTACCAAATCCAACTTCACCCACGATCAACCGGTCCATCACCCTATCAGACTCCATATCCGATTTGACCTCTTCCATGGCCCTGATCTGGTCTTCGGTCTCTTCAAATGGGAATGTGAGTTCAAACTCACGCTCCCAGAGGGTATCAGCTTTAAAAGCAAACCCTTTCCTCGCCCTGCGACGGGCATAGATTTTTATCAATTCCTCCGCATACCTGAAAGCCGAGGCAATGGCCTTTGCCTTTCGCATTGCCCACTGGCCACCTGAGATTGAGGATAGAGAAGGCTCAAAATCCTCGCGGCCACCTACAAATCTCTGGACTCTCTCAAGATTGTAAGTTGGAACAAGTATCTCGCCATCTTTGTATTCAATAAAAAGGCACTCGTATCTAACTCCCTGATGCTCGAGGGTTTTAAGTCCCCGGAATCTGCCAATTCCGTAGTCCTCGTGCACCACATAATCGCCAATTCGCAGCATGTTGAAATCTTCAATTCGCTCGCCAGCAGTGAAAACCTTTTTCTTCTTAATGCGAAATCCTGAAATGTCGGCCTCAGTTATGACCTCGATTTTTTTATCAGGTATGAGAAAGCCCCCGGTCAGAAATCCCACATCCTGCTCTACCTCAGGGAAAAGCTCCTGAAATCTCTCCACCTTCCCCTTTTCTGGTGCAACAAAAATCACTCGCCAGCCTTTTTCCAATTTTTCCTTAAGTTCACGCTCTAAAAGGTCAATTCTACCTTTAAATCTCATAACGGGCTCAATCTCAACATCCGGCCTCTCCTGCTCTTCAATTTCTTTGATTTTCTCAAGACTTTCGCCCCCGCTAACCCTGAGATTGAGGATAACTTTTTCAATCTCCTGAATGGACCTCTGGCTAACGGGGTCGAATATCCTGATGGATTCGATTTCATCGTCCCAGAACTCAATCCTCACAGGCAAATTCTCACCAAATGGGAAAATGTCCAGGATGCCACCTCTGACTGAGAAATCCCCTTCAACTTCCACAAAGGGCATTCTTGTATAGCCTGAATCCACCAGTGTCTCAATGATATCCCGCTGGTCGAGATTCTCTCCCTTTTTGATTTCAAATGCAATGTAGGAACCTAAAATTTCATAAACAGGTGTGGCATCCTCTTCCGGGTCCATCAAAATAATGGTTGGAATGTCTTTTCTGATTTTTGATTCCCAGGATTTTTCGCCAAAAATTACCGCACGAGCAATTCCACTTTCATTGATCTCAGTGGCTAAGGTCTTAAATTCATCAGGGTCACCTCTGAATATAAAACTCCCTTCCCTCCTTGCCCTGTTGAGGAGTACAAGGGTTTTAAAGCTAACAGGCCATATACTGGCAGGTTTACGAAAATCCTCAGTTATTTTCAATAATTTAGCAAGCTTCATAAAGGTAGAATAATATCACGTCGCCCCAGCCAATCTCAAGGGTCAGGTGAACTTGTTACTATGGTCGCTAAATTCCATGCCTCACAAACTATGCTTGTGGAGCAAAAACACTTCGCATTCCTACAGACTTTGCCTGTGGGACAAAAATCACATCCCTCCCCCGCGCTTCGAGCGGGGGAGGGATCAAAGAGAGGGGGCCTTCCGATTAAATTCTATAAAATTTTCAGATGTAGCCCCTCACCTCAATCCTCTCCCCGCAAGTATTTACGCGAGGAGAGGAGGAAGTTGTGTGTAGAAGCATGTGACAAATTTCTGACAAGGTCCATACAGGGCTAAAT
Organism: Caldifarciminota bacterium; assembly: GCA_015489415.1. Lineage (GTDB taxonomy): Bacteria > Hydrothermota > Hydrothermia > B15-G9 > WFZT01 > WFZT01. Next base: position 5,967 of record WFZT01000062.1, read on the forward strand.
ACACTCAGAGGGCACTTCACTTTTTTTCACAAGCAGACCCCCAGCAACCACAGAAATCTTCTTTTCCCAAGTTTCACTTTTAAAAATTACCTCCCGCCCACGCTGTGCAAGTAAGACAAAAAGCACCTCCCTCCCCCGCGCTGTGCGCGGGGGAGGGATTCAAGGGAGGGGGCTTTCCGCTTGAAATTTATAAATTTCTGCGCAGTTTAAATCAATGGATTTTCTCTTACCAACCAGCAGTCCTCCCTAAAACCCTAAAAACCTTTCCTCTTCAAAATCACCAGTGTCTCAACATGGTGAGTGTGGGGGAAGAAATCGTAGGGTTGCATAAGCTCTATGTCATAATAATCCACGAGTATTCTCATGTCCCTCGCAAGTGTAACAGGATTACATGAAACATACGCAACTTCAGGAGGTCTTTTGTCAATGATAAAATCAATAACTTCCTTCTCAAGCCCCTTCCTCGGTGGGTCGAGCAAGAGAAGGTCCGGCCGCTCAAGCGTTGGAAGAATATTCTCAACCTTTCCCTCAAAGTACTCCACGTTAAACTGATTATTGATACTCACATTTTCATGGGCATCCTTTACCGATGAAGTACTTTCCTCAATTCCTATGACCTTTTTTGCCCTGTCAGCCATACTCAGCGCAAAGAGTCCCACGCCCGCATAGGCATCAATTATGGTATCGTAATCTTCGCTAAGCACATCCCGCATATTTTCAATCAGTCGCGTAACCTGTCTCACATTGACCTGGAAAAAGGAAAGGGCAGATACCCTGAAAGAACGACCAAGAACCTTCTCCATATAATAAGGCCGCCCCAACACCTTTCGCGTTTTAGGCCCATAAATTACGTTCGTCCTCTTTGGATTTATATTTTCCACCACCCCGATTATCCTCTCTGGATCAAGTGCAAGAATTTTCTCTGCAAAGCTTTTGACAATAGCCGTCTCCTTCACAACAAGAACTACCAGCGTCTCACCTGTATTTTCCGATCCCCTCAAAACAAAATGCCTGAGCTTACCGTAGTGCTTCTCCTCATTGTAGATGGTGAGAGGCTCCCCTTGGAGCAGCTTTTTAAATCCCCTTAGCACCGGATCAAACTGCTTCAACTGCACGAGACAGCTATCTATATCAACGATAAAATGTGTCCCTTCCTCATAATACCCGATGAGAACCCTGTTTTTCACCCGTTTAAGTGGATACTGGGCCTTATTCCTGAAGTGCCACGGGTTTTCCATTCCTATTACATCAGCAATGGGGACCTGCTCAATTTTCCCAATCCTTCTGAAGGCATCGAGGATAATATCCTTTTTGAATTTCAACTGCCATTTGTAATCCACCATCTGCCACTGACAGCCACCACAGCGGGGAAAATAAGGGCACCCGGGCTCAGTCCGGGCTTCAGACGGTTCGATAATCTTCCTGATCCTCGTGCTTATGTAATCCTTTTTCTCATTAACCACTTCCACTTCAAGCCTGTCACCGGGCACACCACCGTCAATGAAGACCGCCTTCCCATTGTAGTAGGAAATAGCGTCTCCTCCTGGTATCATTTTTTCAACTTCAACGAGGAATCTTTTCATCAGAAAGAGACCTGGAAAAGTTTATGGATGACAGTTGTGTAAATATCAGCCACTGCTCTCTTTATCCCATCGTCCTCAGTTTCTGAATTCACATCAAATGTCCCGTTCCCCACGTAAGTTGCCTCTGGCATATAATCCTTGTTTTTGACCTTATCGAAAAACTTGAGCTCAAGCTTGATTGTCACATTGTAGCTTTCAATGTTACCTGCGGCATCAAATTTAAACGGCGTTTTCTGGTAATCCACCACACTTCCTGTGATTATCATACCCGCCTTTTCGTCGGATACGAGCTGGAATCTCCCGTCTTTCCTCATCTGATCAATAAAGTACTGCGTGACCCGGTTCTCAAGCCCATACATCAGGGTTTTGTTCTCAAAAACATGCACGGATACTTTCTTCAAATAGCCCGGGAAATATCCACTAAACGAATAGGTGCAGGCCGAAACTATTAAAATGACCGGGAGAATAAACCAGCTTCTTTTCACTTCAAGCCCCCCTTTCATAAACTATATTGCCATTTTTGATGACAAACTCAACCGGGTTTCTATCTGGCTCGTAGAAAAGATGAACCCACGAATGAGTATCTAAAATGAGCAGGTCTGCCTTTTTACCGGGCTCAATACTTCCTGAAATATTTCCTCGATTTATGGCAAATGCTGCGTTGAGCGTTGCGGCTATAAAAGCCTCCTCAGGAGTAAGCCCAAATTCAAATACTCCCATCACCATGGCCGACTGCATGGAATAATAAGGTGATGTTCCGGGGTTGTGGTCCGTGGCAAGCGCAATTGGAACCCCGTATTTCCTGAATTTTTCAACAGGTGGTGAGCCTTTTACCCTCAGGAAGAAGGTTGATGTGGGAAGAAGCACCCCTATGGTGCCCGCCTCTGCCATTTTTTCAAGACTCTCATCCGATACGAAATCGAGGTGCTCAGCAGAAATTGCATGAAATTCGGCCGCAAGCCCACCTCCACCAAGGTCATGAAGCTGGTCAGCGTGCACTTTTATTCCGTAGCCGTATTCCTTTGCCACCTTTAGGATTTTCCGCGCCTCTTCAGGTGAAAACGCACCATCTTCAACAAAAATGTCTGCAAACTCAGCAAGCGAACGAAAATCAGGAAGCATGCGGCTTTTTAAAAGTTCAATATACTCTTCTCGCCTTTCCCTGTAATCAAAGGGCACGGTGTGTGCTCCAAGGAAGGTTATCACAATATCCTGAGGGACTTTCCTCTCCAATTCTCTCGCTGCAAGTAGTATTTTCTTTTCATTCTCGTAGTCGAGGCCATAGCCGGATTTCACCTCAATTGTTGTGGTGCCTGCAGCAAGCATTTCTTTAGCCCTTCTCTCCGCCAGTTCTATGAGCTCATCCAGCAATGCGGCTCTTGTGCTTCTGACAGTGCTGTTGATCCCACCCCCGCGTTTTAGAATCTCAGTATAGCTTGCCCCTTTAAGCTTCATCAAAAACTCTTCATGCCGGCATCCGGCATAAACAAGATGGGTGTGGGGGTCAACAAACCCCGGAATCACAACTCGCCCATCGACGTCAAGTGTGAATTTTTCTCTGTACTTTTTCGAGAGTTCTTCTGAAGGCCCGATATCCACTATCCTGCCATCCTCCACATAAATTGCAGCATCTTTGAGGACTTCAAGCCTGACATCCAGGGGAGCGATGGGCTTCTCCCCCTTTGCCGTAACGAGCTCACCAATATGGGTTATCAGGAGCTCAGACATCCAGGTTCACCACTTTCTTCGCATTCTCCTGAATGAACTTCCGTCTCGGCTCCACTTTATCACCCATCAGGATGGAGAAGAGCTTGTCCGCCTCTGCCGCATCCTCTAAAGTCACTTTTTTAAGCAACCTTCTTTCAGGGTCCATGGTGGTTTCCCAGAGCTGTTCAGGGTTCATTTCACCAAGACCTTTGTATCTCTGAATATTTACCTTATCCTCTCCAATTTCTTTCAAGAGGTTCTCAAGCTCCTCGTCTGAATGGATATACCAGACCTTTTTGCCTTTTTGAACCCTGTAAAGTGGTGGCTGGGCAATATAGATAAACCCGGCATCAATCAGGGGCTTCATGAGTCTGTAGAAAAATGTAAGGAGAAGGGTTCTGATATGAGACCCGTCCACATCTGCATCGGTCATTATGATGATCTTGTGATACCTTGCCTTTGATGGGTCGCATTCCTCTTTCAATCCTGAGCCAATAGCGGAAATGATGGTCTTTATCTCCTCGTTGGATAAGGCCTTATCCAGCCTTGCCTTCTCCACGTTTAGAATCTTACCCTTGAGCGGGAGAATGGCCTGGAATTCCCTGTTTCTCCCCTGTTTTGCAGACCCACCGGCTGACTCACCCTCAACGATGAAGAGCTCTGAAATTGATGGGTCTCTCGATGAACAGTCGGCAAGCTTGCCGGGCAGTGAATCAGAATCGAGGAAGCTCTTTCTCCTTGTAAGCTCACGGGCCTTTTTCGCAGCCTCACGTGACTTCGCAGCCAGAAGAGCCTTGTCGATAATCTTCTGGGCAACTCTCGGATTCTCCTCGAGAAATCTCATAAAACGCTCATAGAAAAGACTCCGCACGAGTCCCTCAACATACCCGTTGCCGAGCTTTGTCTTTGTCTGGCCTTCAAACTGCGGGTCTTTGAGCTTTACGTGAATGACAGCCGTAAGGCCCTCGCGAACATCATCACCACTGAGGGAACGCTTTTTCAATAACCCTGTCTTTTTGCCATAATCATTCAATGCCTTTGTGAGAGCGGACTTAAAACCCGTCAAATGTGTCCCGCCCTCGTGTGTATTAATGGTATTTGCAAAGGTTAAAATTGTCTCTACAAATCCCGTGTTGTATTCAAGGGCAATCTCAATTTCCGTCCCATTTTTGCTGGCCTTCATGTAAAAAGGCTC
>WFZT01000063.1 GCA_015489415.1 Caldifarciminota bacterium
GTGGAAGGGATGCTTGGAGGGCGCGTTGTCACCCTGCTATATAACAAGAGAAACCTCGAGAAACTCCTTCAATTTGCCGATGTTGTCATCTGTGCTGTCCTGGTGCCTGGTGCTCGTACTCCTGTCTTGATTACACGTGAGATGGTTAGAAACATGAAGAATGGCTCAGTTATTATAGATTTCTCCATCGATCAGGGCGGTTGCTCCGAGACAACCCGGCTCACGCCCGGAGAAGATTTTGTTTATGAGGACGAAGGGGTGATCCATTTTGCCGTGCCCAATGTCCCATCAAGAGTGGCGAGAACAGCCACACATGCCCTCACCAACGCCATTTTACCCTATTTGAAGAGAATGATCGACCTCGGAGTCGAGAAGGCGTTGCTTGAGATTCCAGACCTTAGAAACGGAGTTTACACTTACGGTGGCTATGTCACCAATAAGAATATCGCAAGAAATGGACTTGCATTCAAAGACTTAGAAGAAATCCTTAAGGGAGGGGAGTAAAATGTCCTGGTACGATGACTATAAAAAGAAACTGACCACGCCCGAAGAGGCGGTTTCAGTGGTTAAAAGCGGCGATAGGGTTTATTTAAGCGGAAACGCAGCCGCTCCCTACGTTCTTATGCGGGCTCTTGCCGAAAGAAAGGATGAGCTTGAGAATGTGGAGCTGGCCCATGTGTTGCTCCTGGGCGATGACCCGCTTTCTCAGCCAGGGATGGAAGGGCATTTCAGACACAACTCACTTTTTGTGGGATCAGCGGATAGAAAAGCAGTAAACGAAGGCCGCGCGGACTATGTTCCCATTCATCTCCATGAAATTCCAAGGCTCTTCTATAGAAATCTTTTGCCCATAGATGTTGCCATTATCCAGGTGTCACCACCAGACGAGCACGGGTTCATGAGCTACGGCGTCGAGGTACTTGCAACAAAGGCCGCAGTGGAAACGGCCAAAATCGTTATTGCCCAGGTTAATGAAAAGATGCCGAGAACCCTCGGTGATTCATTTGTCCATGTTTCACGAGTGGCAAAGATTGTTGAGGTGAGCGAGGACCTGCCGGAATTACAGAGAAAACCTGCAACTGATGTTGAGCGCAGGATTGCAGAATACATTGCTGACTTAATTGAAGACGGCTCCACCCTTCAGCTCGGGATTGGAGGTATTCCTGATGCAGTTCTGGAACTTTTAAGCGGGACAAAAAGAGACATAGGAATTCACACTGAGATGGTCTCAGATGGAGTGATGGAAGGAATTGAATCTGGCATGATAACAGGAGCCAAGAAAACCCTTCACATGGGAAAAGTGATAGCAACTTTTATCCTTGGTTCCAAAAAATTGTACGAGTTTGTGCACGATAATCCTGTATTTGAGATGCACCCGGTTGATTACACAAACGACCCGTTTGTCATTGCGAAAAATGACAACATGATTGCAATCAACTCGGCTCTCGAAGTGGACCTTACGGGGCAAGTGTGTTCAGACTCCATAGGAACTTATATCTATAGTGGTTTTGGTGGCCAGGTGGATTTCATAAGAGGTGCTGGTGCGGCAAAGAACGGCAAGCCAATTATAGCACTGCCTTCTACGGCGAAAGGTGGAACCATTTCAAGGATTGTGCCTGTTTTGAAACAGGGAGCAGGTGTTGTGACGACCCGTGCAGATGTTCACTATATTGTGACAGAGTATGGTGTGGCATTCCTGCATGGAAAAAATTTAAAGGAACGTGCGAGGGAGTTGATAAAGATAGCTCATCCCGATTTCAGGGAGGAGCTTGAGAAAGCGGCGAAGGAGAGGAAGTTGTTGTGAATTTAAGGTGGGCCGCACGCGAAGCATGCGGCCCACCTTAAATTCAATATGCCATCCTGTAAATCTCAAGCACATCATTAAAATCCATTGGAATCGGAGCTGAAACCCTACCTTCCTCCCATCCGTAATATTTGATCACATCGTGGGCCATGGGCTCAAGAGATGATTCCGTTACCCCAAGCTCACGTAAACTCTTCCTCACCCCTATTTTCTCCAGCCAATTCTCTATAAACGGCACTAAATTTTCTATTGAGTCACTGAGCGTTTTGGCCACTCTTTCAAAGACTTCCGGCCTCCGCTCGATGAAAAACTTTGTGTAATGTGGAAGAAGCGTTGCAAGCCCCTGGGCGTGAGGAATCTCGGGATAGTGCCCGGACAGAACATGCTCCAGCCAGTGCATGGAAAATTTGCCGTCTCTACCCACCCGTGCAAGGCCACTCATAGAGATTGAAGCAAGATAGGCAAGCTCACCGCGCAGATTTACGTCATCAGGATTTTCAATCACAAGTGGACATACCTCGATCACCCTTTTCATCCCCTCAAGGGCCATGATTTCAGAATATTCGAAGTGTCCCTGCCCCATTATGTAAGGCTCATAGAACTGGCAGAAGATATCCACGCAGCCAACAGCGGTGTAGTAAGGTGAAATCGTGGTGTGCAGCTCGACATCTATTACGGAGATTTTTGGAATAAGTTCCGGGTAGCCAATGGGGAGTTTGGCCTTGAGGGAGCGGTTATTGACAACTGCTGCTCCGTCAAAATCAGAACCACTGGCCGCGATGGTGGAAATTGCAACAACGGGATAAACATTCACTTTTCTGGGCCTTTCAATAATCAGGTCCCATATCTTCCGTTCCATGCGAGCTGCGATGGAAATGGCCTTTGTTGCATCAAGAACACTGCCACCACCGAGGCCCGTGAGAAAGTCCGGGTCAATTTCTCTTACCATCTCTGCCATTTTATCAATTTCTGTGTGGTCAGGATTTGGGGATATTCCCGGGATATGATGCGATTCCACACCATTTTCCGAAAGTATTTTCATCACCTTATCAAGGGTTCCACTTTCAATTGCCCACCTTTTGCCTGTTATAATAACTGTTCTATTACCCAGAGAAGGGACAGCTTTTAGCCCCTTTTCAAGAATCCCGGGGCCTATAAAATACTGTGATGGAAAACTCAATCTTGCAGCAATCATAGTTCTATTATTAGAAGTTTGGGAGAATTTGACAAGTGTTTATGAGATTATCCAGAAATTTTGCGTGCAGGCTAAAAATTACTTTTTCACTTAGCGAGCAGGGAGCTTGGAGAGTGTGACTACATCTTGAATTTTTAGAATTTTCAAGCGGAATACCCCCTCCCTGAATCCCTCCCCCACAGGCTTTGCCTGTGGGGGAGGGATTGATTCCATTGTGATATGGCTCAAAACAAAGCCTGTGGAGGTACTTTCTGAATGACAAACAAAGCTTGGTAAAAAACTATTTACAGCAAGCTGATGATGGGATAATTGTCAGCATTTGCTTCCATTAAAAAATTCCTCTCCCCGCGTAAATTACCTTGCGGGGAGAGGACAGGTGAGGGGCTACTTATGAACCTTCAATAAAAAACTTCCTTCCCTCGAAGTGGGAGAGGGAACACTTGCATCCTTTTTCTTCTCTTCTCAAGCAGATTACTCTTCCCCTTTCCCCACAAAAGAAGTTTGTGTTCTCTCCCACAAGCAAAAGTTTAAAAAATAAAAGCCGAAATCATTATATATTCACCCCCAATTTTCGTTGACAATGTTATGGGGGGACATTATATTAAGACCTGTTTAAATCTCACAAAATGAGGTGTAAAGATGAAGGTTAAACTTCCCAACGGTGAAGTATTGGAAATTGAGCGTGACGAACTTTTAAAATTTGCCAGAAAAAACGGCTATGTTGTGGCGAAAGTGGATGGCAGGCTTGTGGACCTGACGCTCGTGCCCAAAGATGTCGATGAGATCGAGCTTCTTGACTTCTCATCCCCCGAGGGGAGAGAAGTCTATTGGCATACTACGTCTCACATTATGGCGCAGGCTGTGAAGGAACTCTTCCCGGATGTGAAAGTCACCATAGGTCCCGCAATTGAGAACGGATTTTACTATGACTTCGACACACAGGGCCGAACATTCACACCCGAAGACCTGAAGAAAATTGAGAAAAAGATGAAAGAAATTATAAAAAGAAACCTTCCTCTGAGAAGGGAGGAACTTCCAAAAGAGAAAGCCATTGAACTGTTTAAAAAACTTGGAGAAGATTACAAGATCGAAATTCTGAATGAAATTGAAGACGATAAAGTTTCTGTATATTGGCAGGGAGATTTTGTTGATCTCTGCCGTGGGCCACATCTTCCAAGCACAGGATTTGTGAAGGCTGTCAAGCTTCTATCATCCTCCTCAAGCTACTGGAGAGGAGACGAGCATGGACCAGTTTTACAGAGAATTTACGGAATTTCCTTCCCCTCAAAAGAGGAGTTAAATGAATATTTGAGAAAACTCGAAGAGGCAAAAAAGAGGGATCACCGTAAGCTTGGACGTGAGCTTGATTTGTATTCCATTAACGAAGATGTGGGGCCAGGACTTGTACTCTGGCATCCCAAAGGTGCCCGTATCCGCATGGAGATTGAGAGATTCTGGATAGATGAGCACATAAAACGCGGGTACGAACCGGTTTATACACCTCACGTCGGGCGTGCCAAGCTCTGGGAAATCTCCGGACACCTTGGATTCTACCAGGAGAATATGTTCTCACCCATGAAAATCGAAAACGACACATACTACGTCAAGCCCATGAACTGCCCATTCCACATCCTTATCTACAAATCCAAAGTGAGAAGCTACAGGGACCTGCCTATCAGATACGCGGAGCTTGGAACTGTTTACCGTTACGAGCGCTCTGGAGTGCTTCACGGGCTTCTGAGGGTTAGAGGTTTTACCCAGGATGACGCTCATATTTTTGCAAGACCTGATCAGGTAGAAGACGAAATTATCGGTGTAATTGACCTATCCCTCTTTATTTTGAAGAGCTTTGGTTTTGAAGATTACGAAGTTTACATCTCCACAAAGCCTGAGAAATACGTTGGCGATGATGAAATGTGGGAGCTTGCCACTAATTCCCTTATCAAGGCTGTGGAAAAAGCCGGTCTTGAATACAAGATCGATGAGGGAGGCGGAGCGTTTTACGGCCCGAAAATTGACATCAAGATAAAGGATGCTCTCGGACGTGCCTGGCAGTGCTCTACCATTCAGTTTGATTTCAATCTCCCTGAGAGATTCGATGTAACCTACAGAGATAAGGACGGAAAGGACAAGAGACCCTACATGATTCACAGGGCTTTGATGGGGTCGCTTGAAAGATTTTTCGGGACGCTTATCGAGCACTATGGTGGAAACTTCCCTGTCTGGCTGGCACCTGTGCAGGTGAAGGTTTTACCCATAACCGACCAGAATATTGATTATGCAAGGCAAATCTTTGATAATCTATTTTCACGCGGATATAGGGTTGAAATAGACACGAGGTCAGAGAAAATCGGTTATAAAATCAGGGAAGCAGAGAAGCAAAAGGTGCCGTTTATGCTCATTATTGGTAAAGAAGAGCAGGAAAACGGTGTTGTTGCAGTGAGGAAGCATGGTGAAGGGGACATTGGTAAGATGAAACTTGACGAATTTATTGCAATTCTTGACGATTTAATTAAAAGCAAAAGGAGGTAGGTAAAATTAGAGGAAGATTTTACAGAAAGGTAAGACGTGACCCTGAGGAGCACAGGGTTAATGAAAGAATTAGAGTACCGGAAGTAAGAGTTATAGGGCCAGATGGTAAGCAGCTTGGAGTTATGAAAACAAGGGATGCGCTGGAACTCGCATATTCCATGAATCTTGACCTGGTGGAGGTTGCCCCCAACGCGAGGCCACCGGTTGCCAAGATCATGGACTACGGAAAGTTTAAGTACGAAGAGAAAAAGCGCAAAAAGGAAGCAAAGAAAAAGCAGGCTGGAGAGGTGAAGGAAATTTCCTTCAGACCATCCATTGATAAGCATGACCTTGAAACAAAGATGAAAAAGGTCCGCGAGTTTTTAGAAGATGGCAACAAGGTCAAAGTTAAAATTTTCTTTAAAGGGCGCGAAATCGTCCATCAGGATAAAGGATTTGAGCTAATAAATTCTATTCTTGAGGAACTTTCAGACATCTCTGCTGTGGAGGTTCCACCCAAACTGGAAGGTAGATACATAACTTCCATGATCAGACCAACAATAAAAAAGAAAGGAGGATGATTGAAATGCCTAAGTTTAAGACAAAGAGATCAGCTGCTAAGAGGTTCAAGGTAACAGGTTCTGGGAAGATCAAGAGGAGACACGCTTTCAAGAGCCACATTCTTACAAAAAAGACGAGAAAAAGAAAGAGAAACCTCAGAAAAGCGGCACTCGTGGATAAGGCTGATTACAGAAGAATCCGCATGATCATCCCTTACGAGTTCTAAATAATGAAACGTGCAATAATAGCTTTTATCGTTATAGTCGCGCTGATAGCTCTGCCGATAATTTCAGCCTACAACCAGCTTGTTTCATTGAGAGAGGCTGTTGATTTGAACTGGTCTCAGATTGATACTCAGATGCAGAGGCGCGCTGACCTCATTCCAAACCTTGTAAACACGGTCAAAGGATACGCTTCTCACGAGAAGGAGATATTCGAATATGTTGCTGATGCTCGTGCTAAGCTTGCCGGAGCGAAGACAAGGGCTGATCAGATAGCGGCCAACCGAGAACTTGATATTGCACTCTCGAGACTCCTTGCTATAGCTGAAAATTACCCGCAGCTCAAGGCTGACCAGACCTTTCTAAGACTCATGGATGAGCTTGCCGGTACAGAAAACCGCATAGCAGTGGCGAGAATAAGGTACAACGAGGCTGTAAAGCGTTACAACGTTGCAATAAAGAGATTCCCCACCAACATAATTACAAAAATGTTTGGATTTGAGGAGCAGCCCTACTTTAAGGCAGAAGAGGGCAAGAAGGCTGTTCCAAAAGTAAACTTTAATGGCTCTAATAAAGGTTAAGGTTAAGCCCCAGGCATCTGCCACAAAATTCAAAGGAATTTTAGACTTAAACGGAGATAAGATTCTAAAGATTGATGTAGCAGCACCACCGGAGAAGGGTAAGGCAAACGAGGAACTCATAAAATTCCTCGCAAAAAAGCTAAAAGTTCAGAAAAATGAAATTGCAATAAAATCCGGGGCTACATCGAAGGAAAAACATCTTGAGATTAACGGTTTATCCTTTGAAAAAATCATTGAAAGGCTGAAAAATGGCTAAGAGAGTTAAACCAGCGATTTTGAAGGGAACTCGAGATTATCTCCCACCCGACTCTGTGAGAAGGGAATATATCATCGGAAAACTAAAAGGAATCTTCAGGAAATATGGATTTGATCCCCTCGAGACACCTTCTATTGAGCTCTGGGAGACCCTGGGCGGTAAGTATGGCGAAGATGCGGAAATGCTCATATATCGCTTTAAAGACCATGGTGGCAGAGATGTTGGACTGAGGTATGACCTTACAGTTCCCCTCTCAAGAGTCATTGCCATGCACCCGGAGATTCCGAAGCCTTTCAAAAGGTACCAGATTGCACCGGTCTGGCGTGCAGATAGCCCCCAAAAAGGGAGGTATAGAGAATTTTACCAGTGCGACTTTGACATTGTGGGATCAACCTCCCTCATGGCAGATGCAGAAATAATCGCTATTGTTTATGAAAGCCTCGCGTCTCTCGGATTTAAGAAATTTACCATAAAGGTAAATTCTCGAAAGGTGGTGCGCGGTTTGATTGAGACTGCCGGGATTGACATTGAGAAGGAGCATGAAACCGCAAGGATTATTGATAAGCTCGATAAAATTGGTGTTGAGGGGGTCCTGAAAGAGCTTAGTGATAAAGGATACAAATCAGATGCAATAGCAAAGATAGAAAAGATTATCAGCACGCATTTTGATTCAAATGAAGAGGCTATCGCATTTGGAGAGGAATTTTTCAAGGACTCAGTGGCAGGGGTTGCCGGAATTAACGAGCTCACCGACCTGCTTGAATTTCTCCAGATTCTTGGAGTTCCCGAGGAGTTTGTCAAAATTGATTTGAGCCTTGCGAGGGGACTGGATTATTACACAGGTCCCATTTACGAAGCAGTTTTAGAGGATGTTTCGCTACCCAGTGTCAGTGGTGGTGGGAGGTATGATAACCTTATTAAAATTTTCTCAGGCAGAGATTTGCCTGCAACCGGTGGAAGTCTTGGCCTCGAGCGTATTTATCAGGGGTTGGTTGACCTCAATCTCCTTCCCGATTCGCTAAAAACCCATACTCATGTGCTGGTAACCGTTTTCAACAAAAAGTTTTTAAAAGAATCGGCAAAGCTGGCGGCAAGGTTGAGGGACGAGGGATTGAATGTGGACCTCTATCTTGGGAAAAAGAATTTACGGGCACAGCTCGGGTATGCCAGCGACAAAGGGATCAGGTTTGCCATTTTCTACGGCCCTGATGAGATGGAGGCAGGTGTGGTAACCCTAAAAGACCTGACAAAGGAGACCCAGAATCAGGTGAAGATAGAGGAAGTTGCCCGGGTTATCAAAGGGGAAATTAATGGAGATTGATGGGCATTCTCTCACCATAGATGCTGTTCTCAAGATTGCAAAATCCCCAGATATCAAAGTTTCAATCTCACCTGAAAGCCTCAAGAGAGTAAGGGCTTCACGGAAGGTCATTGAAGAGGCTTTGCAGAACAACCAGATTGTGTATGGAGTTACAACGGGTTTTGGGGCAAATGCGGAGAAGACCATACCTGTCCATGAGGTTCGGCTCCTTCAGAGATTTCTAATTCTTTCCCATTCTGCAGGGGTAGGGGAGCCCGTGTCTCCTGAAATCTCACGTGCCACGATGCTCATCAGGCTTAATTCCCTCGCAAAAGGGTACTCCGGAGTGAGACCAGAAGTGCTATTTACTCTTGCTGAAATGCTCAATAAAGGTGTTGCCCCGGTTATCCCCTCCATGGGCTCTGTAGGCGCAAGCGGAGACCTTGCCCCTCTGTCTCACATGGCCCTGACGTTTACAAAAGACCCGCGACCTGATTTACAAAAGAGGGAAGAAGAGCTCGTGCAAAAAATGGTCAGAGGTGAGAATCTCACGGAAAGTGAGTTACAAAAGGCACTTCAGCTTGGTGGAGAAGTGTTTATTTACGAGCAGGGTAATTGGAGGAGAGTCCTTGGAATTTTAGGAATGCATATCGCTGGTATCCCGAGGATTGTGCTCGAGGCGAAAGAAGGGCTTGCTTTGAACAACGGCACGGCTTTCACGTCGGCTGTTTCCATTTTTGCCATTGACCTTGCAAGGAAGGTCTTTGACGCGGCTCTACTATCAGCAGCCCTAAGCTTTGAGGCAATAACCGGATTTGAGAGTGCATTTTATGAAGATGTAATGGAGCTTAGAAACCACAGGGGACAGGTTGAGGTTGCAAAGAAATTCAGAAAGCTTATTGAGGGAAGCTCGCTTGTTTCGACTATCAAGAAGGTTCAGCAGTCTGTGAATATAAGACGGGAATTTGGGCATGTGCAGGATGCATATTCTCTTAGATGTATCCCGCAGGTGTATGGGCCGGTGCTTGAGACCCTCGAAATTTCCGCGAGATGGCTCACAGAGGAGATAAACGGGGTCACAGACAATCCTGTTATTATCCCGGATGCCCCCTATTACAATAAGGCTTTTTCAGCCGGAAACTTCCACGCTGAGTATCCCGGCTTTGCTATGGATTTTCTGCGAATTGCTTTTACAGAAATCGGAAATATTACCGAGCGTCGGATTTTCCGACTATTAGATAAGAGGTTAAATCGAGGTTTACCGGCATTTCTTGCAAAGGAACCGGGTTTGATGAACGGCCTAATGCTTGCACAGTACACGGCTGCGAGCCTGACTTCTATGAACAAGCTACTTGCCCATCCTGCTACAGTTGACAATGTGCCAACAAGTGCCAACCGGGAGGACCACGTGAGCATGGCCCCTAATGCGATGTTTAAGACCCTTGAAGTACTTGAGAATGTGGCAAGAATTGTGGCTATAGAATTTCTAACAGCCTACAGGGGAATTAAATTTCGCAAAGGAAAGCCAGGCAGGATCACTGGCAGGGTGATGAAGTTTTTAGATGAAATTTTAAGCGATAGCCTCGAAGACCGTGTTTTGTCATATGACATAGAAAAAATTTTCCGAATGATAAAAATCGGGAAATTTCAAGAATTTTTATCCTGACCATCCCAAAATCCCTTTGTTAATGGGCAATCCCTTGACAGGTTACGGAAAATCCCTTAAATATTAACAAAACTGTGGAAAACTGCTGAAAATGGTTGTTATTTCAACAAAAACAAGGAGGTAAAATATGAACAAGCAAGAGTTGGTTGCAGCCGTCGCAGAAAAGGCAAATATGACAAAGAAAGAGGCAGCCAAGGCCGTTGAGGCCGTGGTTGAGGTCGTGAAAGAGGCTCTTGCCAAGGGTGAGCCCGTGAGAATCATCGGATTCGGCACATTCATGGTAAGAGAAAGAGGCGAGAGAAGAGGAAGAAATCCGAGAACAAGGGAAGAGATTACAATTCCTGCAAGAAAGGCTCCTGTATTCAAGGCATCAAGCCAGCTGAAAGA
>WFZT01000064.1 GCA_015489415.1 Caldifarciminota bacterium
AGTTTTTCATTCAGCTCCCTTTTCGCATCTCTCAGGTCATAATACCCGTTTGCTATTCTCTTCATATCCACAAAGCCAATTTTGCCATTGGCTGCACCAGGCAATCCTATTGCTGAAATCATGAGGAGAAGTACCAAAATCTTCTTCACACCTGACCTCCAGATTTGAATTTGGTTTATTATAAAGTGAAATGAGTCAAATTACCCAGAATGCGGGAAAGTTTCAGCTCGTCAATTCTTTTCGAGCTTTGAAGTGTCAAATAGATCACTGAGGATATAAATATACATGTGCGGTCAACACGGACAAATCCAAAACCGTATCGTCCACCCATTCCATTCTGCCCAACGGTAAGGGGGAAGAGCTTTCTTCTCGCTTAGCCAGCAAAGTAAGATGATATCTGCACCTCAAAGTTGAGAACTTGCCCTCCTTCTTTCCGCGCACCGTACGCGGGATAAAAAATATCCCCTCCCACACGGGCAGAGCCTGTGGGGAGTGATTTAGGGAGAGGGCTTTCCGCTTGAAATCTTTAAAAATTTAAGATGTAACCCTCACCCCAACCCTCTCCCGCAAAGCGGGAGAGGGAGTTTTACGGATTTTGACTGAAAATTTGTCAGTTGTAGCCCCTCACCTTCATCCTCTCCCCGCAAAAACTTTATGCGGGGAGAGGAGGTCTGTGAGTAAGCACAAATAGTAAATCTTTAGACCAGGTTTTGCTCAGGCACAACTACCTGTCAACTTTGCCACGCACTTCGTACACGGGGATTTTCACCATCGGTGAAATCTTCACCAAACGTATAGACATCATCTCCCCGCGATGATCCTGTATGGAATTCCTATTTGCGAAAGTCGCCCCTGATAGGTATCCCTCTCCTCAAGCATTTTCTCAATTGCCTGGATGCCAAGGAATTTGTTGGAAGTCCATTTCGGCGCTATAAGGCCCTTTTCTGCCTTACCGGCAAGCCTGTGAATAATTATCTCAGGGGATAGATGTTCGATAAATCTTACAGCTACACGAGCGTAATCTTCAGGAGTTTCAAAAACCTTTAGTCTCCCTGCTCCATAAATTTTGGCAAGTTCTGTTCCCTCAACAACGTAGAGATGATGCATTTTAACACCATCAATGCCAAGAGCTGATAATACCTTTGCTGTTTCTATTATCTCAAATTCACTTTCACCGGGTAGTCCAAGAATTACGTGGGCAAGAACTCTTATCCCTCTTGACTTTGCCCTCAAAATGGAATCAACTATCTCCGCGACACCGTGAAATCTCCTTATCTTTTTGAGTGTCCTGAGATGTATAGACTGGACCCCAATCTCCAGCCACAGGTACGTACTTTTCGAAAACTCTTCCAGTAAATCGAGAATTTCATCGGGCAGGAGGTCAGGCCTTGTGGAAACAGATACTCCTACGACGCCATCAACAGATAGAGCTTCATCAAAAAGACTTCTCAATTTTTCTACGGATGCATAGGTATTTGAAAAACTCTGGAAATATGCAATAAATTTTTTCACATTGTACCTTCTGGAGAGAAGTTCAATACCACTTTGCAATTGCTCCCTGACCGGCCTTTCTGGCTCCACATATGAAGCCCTGGAGCCAGCTTCATCACAGTAGATACAGCCCCCGTAGGCCAGAAGGCCGTCCCTGTTGGGACATGTGAATCCTGCATCTATTGCCACGCGATAAACTTTCTCGCCAAACACCATCTTGAGGTGATGGTTAAAGCTGTTGTACCTTCTACCGCCCCATTTTTCTATCCATGTATTCATGAGTGCCAAATTATAACTTTACTTGCCCGTTGGGGAAATAGCTTTTAAAATAAAGAAAAAGGAGGTTGATGATGTACGAGAAAATCTTATATCCAACTGATGGTTCAGAATGTTCAAAAAAGGCCTTAAAGCATGTGGTTGAGATTGCCAAAAAGTTTAATTCAAAGGTTTTCATCCTCCATGCATTTCCCTTTGTTCCAGAGTATATTGGCTCACCTTACAGAGAAAAAATTATTTCGCAAAGCACACTTGAAGCCGAAAAAATCACCAAAGAGGCCGCGAAGGTTTTAGAGGAAAATAATATTGATTACGAAATAGAGATTCTGGAAGGTCCTGCACACAAGGCGATTCTTACAGTTGCAGACGTGAGGAAGGTAGACCTCATCATCATGGGGTCACGTGGTATATCAGCACTCGCCGGTGCTCTGCTTGGAAGTGTTTCCCAGAAGGTCGCAACTCACGCCAAATGCCCGGTTATGATTGTGAGGGAGAGAGAAAGTGAGTAAATTCAGAGGAACTACGGTCATAGGATTGATTCACAAAGGAAAAGCGGTTATCGCAGGTGATGGCCAGGTTACGCTCGAAGACACAGTAGTCAAGCACACGGCGAAAAAGGTGAGGAAAATTTACAAGGGGAAAGTTCTTGCCGGATTCGCAGGAGCCGTAGCAGATGCCCTTACTCTTTTTGAGAGGATGGAGGAGAAACTTGAAGAATACAACGGTAACTTGCCGAGAGCAGCAGTAGAGCTCGCAAGGGACTGGAGGCAGGACCGTGTTTTGAGACGGCTCGAGGCTCTTTTGATTGTACTTGATAAGGAGCACGCATTTCTTGTATCGGGCTCTGGTGAGATTATCGAACCAGATGATAGAATTATTGCCATTGGTTCAGGTGCTCCATACGCACAGGCAGTTGCAAAAGCCCTGGTTAAACATACAGACCTGGATGCCCGTGATATAGCTGAAGAGGCTATCCGCATAGCTTCCGAGATTTGTATATATACAAATAACAACGTAACTGTCCTCGAAATTTAACAATGCATTTTCTCGAATAATTCCTCATCCTCAAATTCTTGACATGTTCTGCTACCGACCTAAAAAATACACAAATCGAAGTAAGAGTCTGCTCTTTTAGAAAACGACACATCTTGGAGGACATTGTATGATTATACAGATCCTGATAAACGGTATATTATTAGGCGGGGTCTATGGACTGATTGGATTGGGATTCTCCATAGTCTGGGGAGTAACGAGCTTGATAAACCTTGCCCACGGGTCTCTTGTAATCCTCGGGGCATACATCTCTTTCTGGATTTTCCAGTACGCCCACATTGATCCATTCGTCTCTATCCCTCTTGTAATGCTTTCCCTCTTCATTATCGGCTACCTGATGCAGAGGTACATATTCAACCTTGCTATTAAAGCTGACGTGTTCCTCACCCTGATCATGACTTTCGGAATGGACGTGCTTCTCGCTCAGCTCATGATTGTCATGTGGTCTGCTGACTGGCGCTCAATTGCCACCTCATACCAGGGAAAATCTCTAATTTTTGGCGGATATCTATTCCCATACACGAGACTCCTCGGATTTGTGGCAGCTCTGATCCTGACGATCCTGACGGCTTATTTCCTCGATCGAACCAAAACAGGGCAATCGATCAAGGCTGTCGCGCTTGATATGATGGCCGCGAGGCTGATGGGAGTGAATCCTGGAAAAACTTACGCTATAACCTTTGGTATCGGGGCATCGCTTGCTGGTGCAGCTGGCTCTCTTCTCGCGGTGATGCAATCTTTTAATCCTGCAGTAGGTGGCGGAATTACCTTACGTGCCTTCGTTGTCGCTATCCTTGGGGGACTTGGAAGCGTGGAAGGTGCATTCCTGGGCGGTATAATCCTCGGTATAATCGAGACATTTTCAGCATTTTACCTTGGCGAGAGCTTTAAAAATGTGGTTACCTTTACCCTCTTTGTAATTATCCTTGTTACAAGACCAAGAGGGTTGCTCGGTAAAAAATACTACGGTTAGGAGGTTAAATCATGAAAAAGCATCTAATTCCTCTTGGTTTTCTCGTACTTTTAATTATCCTGCCTCCGTTTTTGAGTGGATACTGGCTCAGAATTTTGACCGGTGTCATTATGTTTGCCACCATGACGGAGGCAATCAATATCATCGCAGGTTATGCAGGTTATCCAGCATTTGGTAATGTTGTATTCTTCGGAATTGGAGCCTATGTCACTGCAATTCTCATGAACCACGGATTCGGATTCTACCTTACACTCATTCCTTCAATCGTCACTGCAGTACTCTTTTCGGTCATCATAGGTCTTCCCGTTTTGAGACTTAGAGGTCACTACTTCGCCATTGCATCTCTTGGAGTGAATGTAGCCACTATGGAGGTAGTAAACAACCTGAAGATTGCGGGAGCTGCTGAAGGGCTCACTCTTCCTCTTAAAAAAGGCGCAAGCCCTCACGCCGTTTATACTTATTTCTATTTCCTATTCCTCATTGCACTCGTGCTCTCAGTCTTATTTACCATATGGCTTGAGAGAAACAGGTTTGGATTTGGCCTCAGGGCCATTCGGGTCGATGAAGATGGTGCTCTTGCTATGGGGATAAATACCCCCTACTACAAGACCCTGGCATGGGCGTATTCGGCTATGTTTACCGCACTGGTGGGAAGTATTTATGCCTACTGGATTAGCTATATCGATCCCGAGACAGTCTTTGACCCAATTATTTCTGTTAAAATGTTTGTAATGATGCTGCTTGGAGGTGCAAGCACCGTCTACGGGCCTATAATCGGTGCTGTAATTCTTGAACTTATCACAGAGCTTGTATGGAGTAAATTTGTCAGCATCCACGGAATAGTGCTCGGCATCATCATTATCCTCACAGTGATCCTGATTCCAAAAGGGTTCCTCGATCTTTTCACCGGTGGATTTTCATGGAAGAGACTTGTTCAGAACATCAAGGAGAATATGATATGAGCGAGGTCATTTTAAAAGGTAGAGGAGTTACCAAAAAGTTTGGTGGTCTTGTCGCCGTTAATTCGGTGGACTTTGATGTTTATGAAGGAGAAATATTTGGGATAATTGGCCCCAACGGAGCAGGAAAAACGACATTAATGAACCTGATCGTGGGACTGCTTCCTCTTTCAGACGGCGAGATTTATTTCCGTAATCTGAAGATTTCAGGTAAAAAGGCCTTTTACATTGCAAGACTTGGGATAGCAAGAACTTTCCAGATCGTTAAACCCTTTAAAGGGATGACGGTACTGGAAAACGTTATGGTAGGAGCATTTTTTGGACACGGAAATTATTCAAAGTTCAATGAGGCAAAAGAGAGGGCAGAAGAGATTGTCGAACTCGTCGGTCTTGCTGAAAAGAAGGATGAGCTTGTTGATCACCTGAATCTTGCACAACTAAAAAGAATTGAGCTCGCAAGGGCACTTGCACTCGAGCCTGAGGTGTTGCTCCTCGATGAGGTGATGGCTGGATTAAATCCCGCGGAGATGGAAAAAATCATGAATCTTGTAAGGGACATCAATAAGAAAGGTGTCACCGTGATAATGATTGAGCACATCATGAAGGCTGTCATGGGACTTTCCAATCGCATTATGGTAATGCACTTTGGGACAAAAATAGCCGAAGGGACTCCAGAAGAAATCGCTCAGAATGAGGAAGTGATCAAGGCATATCTTGGTGAGAGATACAGTAAAAGGAGGAAATCAGCATGAAAGAGCTTCTCAGGGTGGAAAACCTGAACGCAGGCTACGGTGAAATGCAGGTTTTATGGGACATTTCTCTTGAGGTTAACGAAGGTGAAATCGTTGCCCTTGTCGGCTCCAACGGAGCGGGGAAAACCACATTTTTCAGAACAATCACTGGACTCCTGAAACCTTATTCTGGAAAAATCATCTATCAGGGAAAGGATATCACTGGGACGCCTGCCGAGAAGGTGGTATCGCTCGGGATAGCTATGGCCCCTGAAGGGAGACACCTTTTTGCTGGCATGACAGTTGAGGAAAACCTGCTCATGGGAGCCTTTCACAGAAAAGATAAAGAGAATATCAAAAAAGACCTCGAGTGGGTTTACAAAATCTTTCCGGTGCTAAAGGAGAGGAAAAAGCAACTTGCGGGCGATATGTCCGGTGGTGAGCAGCAGATGTGTGCTATTGGAAGAGCTTTAATGGCCAATCCTAAACTTCTCCTAATCGATGAGCTTTCTCTCGGTCTTGCGCCAGTAATCGTTGACGTTTTAATAAATGTGGTTAAAGATATAAGAGAAATGGGAAAAACGGTTCTCATGGTCGAGCAGGATGTCCAGGTTGCTCTTGAGGTCGCAGATAGGGGATATGTCATAGAAACCGGGAGAATCACCTACCAGGGAGAGTCTAAAAAACTCCTCGAGATGGAAGAAATAAGAGAAGCCTATCTTGGCATTTAAAGTCTTTATAAAAAGGAGGTAATGCTATGAAGGGAACAAAACTGATGCTGGCAGCCCTCCTTGCCCTTGGTATTGTCGGGCAAAGTGCTGCTAAAGAAAATGTGATAAAGCTTGGTGCCGCCATATCCATGACCGGAAAGCTCGCAAGAGAAGGTAAGTACGTGAAAGACGGATACGAGTTCTGGACATGGTACGTCAATGAGAAGCTTGGCGGTATCAAGGTCGGTGGGAAAACCTACAAGCTCAAGCTCGTCTTCTACGACGATGAGTCCAATGCAAACACTGCTGCCAAGCTCGTTGAAAAACTCATTACAGAGCACGGTATTAAATTTATCCTTGGCCCATACGGTTCAAGTGCCACATTCGCCACAAGTGCTATTACAGAGAAATACGGTGCGATCATGGTTGAAGCAAACGGTGCAAGTGATAAAATCTTCACCAGAGGCTTCAAAAATCTATTCGCAGTGCTGAACGTTGCAAGCCAGTATTTGC
>WFZT01000065.1 GCA_015489415.1 Caldifarciminota bacterium
CCGTTTAATCAAAGGAGGTTAGAAAATATGAAATTTAATTTCGATGAATATGTTGATCGTAACGAATATCCCACATTGAAATGGAGTAAGTCTTTCCTCGCTGAGTACTTCGGAAATGAAAATGCTATTCCTATGTCCGTGGCTGACATGGATTTGAAGTCACCACCGGCGGTAATAGAGGCGTTGCAAAAGCGGGCTTCACATGGAATTTACGGCTACGAGTACAGACCCGAAAGTTTCTACAATGCAATGCTTGCATGGTATCGGGACAGGTATGGATGGGAAATTCACCGTGAGCAAATTGAGCCAAGTCCCTCGATTCTAAGTGCTGTTTCGATCCTGATAAATCAACATTCTGATGAAGGAGATGGTGTAATTATTCAGCCTCCAGTTTTCTTTGAATTTCGTATGGTTATAAGAAGTAACAGACGTAAGATAGTCAGGAATCCCCTCAAACTCGTGAACGGACATTATCAAATCGACTTTGAAGACCTGGAGAGAAAAGCCTCTGATCCGAATAACAAAGTACTCATTTTGTGTAGTCCTCATAATCCGGTTGGGCGAGTCTGGACAAGGGTTGAATTGGAACAGATATCGGAAATATGTAAGCGGCACAATGTCTTTGTCATAGCAGACGAGATTCATGGCGATTTTGTTTTCTCACCCCATCATTTCGTCCCCTACTTGAGTGTTGATGACGGGGATAATTCGGCTGCCTGCCTTTCACCCGGGAAAACTTTTAATATTTCGGGTGTGGTGGATGCGATTACGGTAATCCCCAATGAAAATCATCGCAGGCTGTTCCATGACTTCACCCATCGTTATCAGATCAATCGTGTAAACGTTTTTGCAACGGCTGCGATGGAATCTGCCTACAGAGAAGGCGGAGAGTGGCTCAATGAGTTATTGAAATACATTCGGGGTAACGTTGACTTTATCATGGAATATTTGAATCAAAACGATAACGGAGTTTCGTTGATTGATCCAGAAGGTACGTTTTTGGCCTGGCTGGATTTTAGAAAACTCGGTCTCGATGCCAGAGAGCTGGCAAGGTTCCTGGCACAAGATGCAAAACTTGCACTTGCCCCGGGGCACTGGTTTGGACGTGAAGGGGCCGGATTCGCGCGCATGACCATAGGATGTCCGAGAAAAACAATTCAAAAAGCACTCGAAAATTTGACATTGGCTACAAGTAAACTGCGGAAAAGCTCTTAAGCTGAGGCTATTTTACAGATAAATGACGTCTGAAAAATCGCTGAAGTTTTCGCTCGTTGCGATGGGGATTTCAGTTGAGGAATCACTTTATACAAATTAAACAATATGAGTGGGTTTCAACTTAAAGAGATTGGACCATGCGGTGGCGTGAGATTCCTCGAGGAGCTAAAGCTTATATTCTATATCACACGCTAATTTCGCCCGAGCTCATCGTTTGGTACTTATTGCCTCTGTTTATGCTTCGTACAGGCTACTCGGTGCTGGATGTGGGGGCCTTTTTTACCGCAGTCAACCTTGCCTTTATTCCTTTAACCTACCTTGTTGGTCGCTTCTTCAACCAATATCCACTCAAATATGGACTTATCCTGATCGATATCTTTGAAGGGAGTGCCTACATACTTTATAGCCTTGCCCAGGGTGCATGGGTACCTTTTGCTCTATTCTTTGGGCGTCTGCTGGAGAATTTATCGGGTCTATTCTATCCCCTGTATCAGGCTATTGAGCAGATTATTTACCCTGAAGACCGCTACGAAGAAATCTATGCCTGGCATCTGAGGCTCCCGGAAATCAGTCAGTTTGTTGGCTTTTTAGTTCTCGGATACCTTTTCGGTTATGTGTGGAATACACCCCGGAGTTACCGGCATGCATTTCTGGCATTTGGGCTATATTCTGCGGTCATGGTGATTTACATGTTGGTCTTCCTTCCGCCTGTGGACAGGACCGAACGGATTACGCCGAAAGGATGGACCTTCCCCGGTCTTAAGAGTTACAGTCTTCTTTTGTTAATTGAAGGTTTATACACTGCTGCGGGAGCCATGGCACCAAACTTCGTCCTGTTGTACTACATTGTGGTTCACCTGAAGAAAACACTCTTTGAAGTGATGCTTATCGAGGCCGGAATGAGCGTAACGACAGTACTTGCTACTTACGTAAGTGAGCGGGTGCCCAAAAATAAAGGGATGATTGCCATCAGCGCAGGCCTTTTATTGAACACACTGAACGTCGGAATAA
>WFZT01000066.1 GCA_015489415.1 Caldifarciminota bacterium
GAACCGCAAGGCTCATTGAAGAGCGTATCAGAAACGAGCTCTATGAGCACATATTAAAATTGCCCGCAAGATTTTTCATGAAGATGAAGACGGGTGACATTATGGCCCATGCAACAAACGACCTTGACGCCATCAGAATGTCAATGGGAATTGGAGTGGTTGCGACCACAGATGTGGTCATAATTTCGACCTTCTCTCTCATCGCCATGATTTCTATTTCTCCCAAACTAACTCTCTATGCCATGATTCCCATGCCTTTCCTTTCATTTGTTGTGCTCAAATTTGGAAAGCTAATACACAGCAGGTTTGAGGCAGTTCAGAGGGCTTTTTCAAATCTTACAGAAACTGTCCGCGAGTACGTAAGCGGGATACGCGTTATCAAGGCCTTTGCCCAGGAAAAGGGAGCAGTTGAAGAATTTTCTCATATCAACCGGAACTTCGTTGATGTGAACATGAAACTCGTCAAGGTATTTGGACTTTTCCATCCGATAATAATGTTTTTTGCAACCCTCACCACTGGCATCACGTTACTTGCTGGTGGCACCAGTGTCATTCTCAATCGCGTTACTATTGGGCAATTTGTGGCTTTTAACTATTATCTGGGCATGATGGTCTGGCCCATGATTGCTATCGGATGGGCAACCAATGTTCTTCAGCGGGGCGCCGCATCCATGAAAAGAGTAAAGAGGATACTCCATGAGGAGCCCGAACCTGTGCATCTGGGATTGAAAAGGCGTATTGAGGGTGATATTGAGTTTAAAAATCTCACCTTTAGCTACGACGGAAAGCCTATTCTTGAAAACATCTCGTTCCTTCTGGAGCGGGGAACCAAGCTTGGAATTATGGGCAGAACCGGCTCGGGCAAGAGTACTCTTGTGCTTTTAATACCGAGAATTTATGATCCACCACCGGGCAGCGTTTTTGTTGACGGCAAAGATGTTCTGGAATACAACCTCATCTCGTTGAGAAAGTCCATCGGTTATGTTCCGCAGGACGGATTTTTATTCTCAACAACTATCAGAGAAAATATAGCCTTTGGCAGAGAGGAAGCGACGGATGAGGAGATCGAGTGGGCTGCGAAAATGGCTGAAATCTACGATGAGATAATGGAGTTCCCTGATGGGTTTGATACCCTTGTCGGAGAGCGAGGGGTTACTCTATCCGGTGGTCAGAAGCAGAGAATAGCCATTGCCAGGGCACTTCTTGTGAATCCATCGGTACTCATTTTAGATGACGCCCTTTCACAGGTTGATGCCGAGACAGAGGCAAAAATCCTCGCAAATTTAAGGGAGTTTATGAAGGAAAGAACAAGTATTGTGGTGTCACACAGGGTTTCTGCTGTGATGGACGCGGACCTCATTATCGTGCTTGAAAATGGAAGGATTATAGAATCAGGGACCCATGAGGAACTTCTTGAGCAAAAGGGAATTTATTACGACTTTTACGAGATGCAGAGGTTTGAAGAACTCGTTTCAGGAGAGCAGGTATGAGGCACGGCTTTGGAGGATTTTCAAGCGATACGGTAGGTAAAGTTTATGACTCGAAGATTTTTAAGAGGCTTATTGGGTATCTTAAGCCATACAAAAAGTATCTCGCCGTCTCCTTTGTTCTTCTCTTGTTCATCTCAGCCTTTGAAATTTCCTTTCCATATCTCACAAAGATTGGGATTGACAGGTATATTGTTCTGAGATTTCATGAGATTAATCCCACGGAGGACAGAGAGGCACAGACAATTTTAAGAAAATATCAGGATGCTATTTACAGGCTCGATGGAAAGGAATTTCTGGATGAGAGTAAGCTCAAAAAGTGGGACAGGGAGTATTTGAAAAAGAAAAAGGTCCTCTCCGAAGAGAGATACCTTCTCCTGAATCCGAACAAGTATCCCAACCGGGCCGAAGTCAGGTCAATTATCCATAAATACGAGCCTCTTTTCATTAAAGGTCAGAAGTACTGGGCAATTTCTTATTCAAATCTGAGGAAAATTCCGGCCCGAGATGTAAAGATTCTGCGGCAGAAGGATATAAACGGCGTTAAGATTGTTGCCCTAATTTTTCTTGTTATACTCCTTTTAAATCTCATTTTCACCTTCTCGCAGGTTTATATTCTCCAATACATGAGCCAGCTGGTGATGTATGACCTGAGAATGGACATAATGCGTCATATTTTCAAGCTTCCAGTGGATTTCTTTAGCAAAAATCCTGTGGGTAGAATAGTCACGCGTGCGACAAACGATGTGGCTGCCATCAATGAGATGTTTAACTCGGTTTTGATTTATCTTTTTAAAGATTTCCTCCTTATTGCTGGTATTCTGATTGTAATGTTTAAAATGAACGTGAGGCTTACGCTTGTTTCGCTCACTCTCGCACCTTTGATCGTAATTGTGACATATTTCTTCAGGGTTAAGGTGCGTGAGGCTTACCGTGATGTAAGGGCAAAAATTGCCCGGATAAACGCCTATCTTCAGGAAAGCATTTCAGGAATAAGGATAATCAAACTGTTTGTTCAGGAAGTAAGGATGTTTGAAGGATTTAAGAAAATAAACCATGACCTCTATCTTGCGAACATTCGCCAGCTCATTGTTTTTGCTGTTTTCAGACCCCTCATTGATATCTTCAATTCTCTTGGAATCGCAATAATTCTCTGGTATGGCGGAGGCCAGCTTATCAGGAGTGCCATAAGTTTTGGCGCGCTTGTGGCATTTTTAACCTACATTGAAAAGTTGTTTAAACCCATAATGGACCTTGCGGAAAAATACAATATTCTTCAGTCGGCGATGGCAGCATCGGAGAGGATTTTCAAACTTCTTGACGAGAAGCCAGAGCCCAAAATAGGTACGATAAAGGCACGGCTCAAGGGGCATATCGAGTTTGATGATGTGTGGTTCGCCTATGAGGATGAAAACTGGGTCTTAAAGGGTGTCTCCTTTGAGGTAAAGCCAGGCCAGACCGTTGCCATTGTGGGACCAACGGGGTCAGGGAAGTCCACGATCATTAATTTGATTCTGAGGTTTTATTACAACCAGAAAGGAATGATCAGGGTGGATGGCAGGGATGTGCGTGAGTATGACCTTGAATCTTACAGGAGCAACTTTGCCCTTGTGCTGCAGGATGTTTTCCTCTTCTCTGGCAGTCTTGATAAAAATGTCAGGCTCTGGAACACAGAAATTCCTGACGAGAAGGTAATTGAGGCATTAACCATGATTGGAACTGACCGAATCGTGAAGAGACTCAAGGAACGCTATGAAGTGGGGGAGCGTGGTGCCAACTTATCCATGGGAGAAAGGCAGATTATAGCGTTTGCACGTGCGCTCGCCTTTGATCCTGCGATCCTGATTCTTGATGAGGCCACATCCAGTGTGGATTCAGAGACCGAGGCGGTGATTCAGAGAGCCACAGAGAAGCTTTTATCGGGTAGAACTTCCATTGTAATTGCTCACAGACTCTCAACGATCAAAAAGGCAGACAAAATTATCGTTATTTACAAGGGTAAGATTATCGAAACCGGAAAGCACGAGGAACTGATGAAAAAGAAAGGATTCTACTATCATCTCTACCGCCTGCAGTTTGGAATGGAAGAGATTCCAACAAAATAATTTGCCTGGAATTTTATGGGGGAATTTAAAATCGGCGGCCAAGACAGTGTATTTTGAATTTCTGGTGGAGGAGTTTATCATAAATCATTATTTTTACTTGCTCCGTAGGAAGATTTTCTCCGCATGAATTCTTAAAAATTTTAGATGTAGCCCCTCACCTTTATCCTCTCCCCGCAGGTATTTACGCGGGGAGAGGAAATTTTTGGGGAAATCAATTACAGACGGATATCCATTTCCCACTGGCTTCAGCTTTTTGGAAAACACTTATAGAAAGCTGCTCCCTCCCCCACAAACGTAGTTTGTGGAAGAGGGAGGGGGGAATTTTCGAATACACTCACCCTCACTTGACCTCTCTCTGCTTAAATTTATGCGGGTAGAGGATTATTCCGCGTTTGGAAATATTCGAGTTCTACTCTTGGAAACTGTTCAGATAGGACCTTACTGTGTCCAGGAATTCACTCGGACGGATTGAACTTAAAATGATGTCTGAGCCTTCTTTTCTTTTAATTTTGATGGCACTGGAGCCGACGAGTGTGTAGGCTTTCCAGCCAGGTCCCCAGTGAACTCCTGTTCCGTATCGGAAGAAACCATAATTCACAACCTCGATGTCTTCAATCTCATTCCACGAGATCCTGTGATAACCGGAATGAAAGGGGTTAAGTTTGAAATATATCCCATCGTCCCGGACCTCAATTATTAATGCCATGCTGTAAAGCAGCACGAAAATCGCTATCGAAATTGCTATCACAATGAAGCCGCTAACGATGAGTCCGGTGTTTGACATTGGATGATTGCCAAAGGGATGTCCGAGAACCAGTTGCTGGTACATGATGTAAAGAAAGAACAAGATCATCCCGACATCTACAAGTGCTATGAGTTTCATCAGCCAGGTTTGTGAGAAACGCTGGATTTCGCAATAAGGGTATTCACATCTCATATTTGTAGACCACCGCGTCCTCATGATTATCTGGATAATAACCCTTTATCACCCCAATGGCAACAAACCCCTCGCTCTCGTAGAGACGCCGGGCAGACTCGTTGGACTTTCTCACCTCAAGGGTAATGGCCTTCATGCCCAATTCGCGCGCCTTCTCTTTTGCGAATCTTATCATATATCGCCCCAATCCCATCCTTCTGAAGTCAGGATGTACAGTTATATTGGCAATGTGTAAGGATTCACCATAATCCCAGAGTACAATATACCCCGCTATTTTCTCGTCAAGAGTTAATACATAGGGCATGGAAAAGGGGTTTCTGATTTCGGCATAGAATCCGAATTTTGTCCAGGGATTAGAATAACTCAGTCGTTCTATTTCATAGACCTCGTCTATGTGCTCATTTTTCAATGGGATAAGTTTTATCCGTTTTTCCAAATCTGACTTCTGCATCGGTTAATCTCAAATAAAATGGCTCAAGTTGAGCCACATCCTCAGCACCACTTTTTAAATACTTCAAAAGCCCCAGCCTGGCAACTGTAAGGGAAGATGGGAATTTCTTTTTGATCGCTTGGGGGAATTTTTCTATCCCCCTGCCTCCACCAATTACAAATACCCCTTCGGGAATTTCCTCGGGCTTTTTTATGGTATAGTCTTCAAATTTCTCAAGCTGGCTGTTTTTACATTCGTACCCGGCTGTATATACCTGTCCCTTTTGTGCGTCAATGATGGGATAAACCTTCATATTCTCGTGACAAAAAGGTATCTCGTGGGCAAGAGCATCAAGGGTATTCACACT
The DNA here is from genome assembly GCA_015489415.1 of Caldifarciminota bacterium. Taxonomy (GTDB): domain Bacteria; phylum Hydrothermota; class Hydrothermia; order B15-G9; family WFZT01; genus WFZT01. Next base: position 5,327 of record WFZT01000066.1, read on the forward strand.
GACAACAGGGATTTTGAATACAAGCTCTATAGCTTTAACAAAGGAAAGTCCCACTCTCAGGGCTGTGAAAAATCCGGGACCTATGGATACCGCTATTAACCCGAGCTCCGGAGGCTCAAACTTCGCAATTTTTTTGAGGCTTTCAAATATGAGATTGATTCGCTCGGAGTGGGTGAAAGGTGTTAGAGAATTGATCTCAATTACCGGATTCTTGTCCGAAATGATGCCAAGAGAAGTGGCATCTGTGGATGTTTCAACGCCTAAAACAAGCAATTTTAATAAATGCCAAGCTCTCTATTTAAAAATCTCTTCCAGAATGCCGGAAGCTCTCCGAGATACTCGTCCAGCTTTGACTTTATTGCAGATTTCAGTCCCTCCGTGAGGTTCCCCTTCTTTGTCCTAACCCTTGCCTCAAAAATCTGTGGCTCTGTGATAGGCTTCCCAATCTGACTCACCATATAAATCAAGGCGTCTTCAACTTCCTCAAAGCCTTCAACAAGCCTTTTAGCAATCTCGTTGGCGAAGACGTTGTAAATCTTTCCAACATGGCTCACGGGATTCTTACCCGCCACAGCCTCAAGACTCATTGGCCTGTAGGGTGTAATGAGACCGTTTGCCCTGTTGCCCCTGCCAACCTGGCCATCATCCCCACTTTCTCCTGAAATACCGGTCACTGTGATATAAACAATTCCCTGCTCCACCAGGTCCGCGGAATTTATATCCACATCGAAATTGTATGGGAGTATACGAGAGGCAAATTTTCTAACCTCCTCGGCGATCTCGCGTTTTTTATCAAGATATTCATCAACAGAGTTAAGGTATTTCGAAACAAATGCAGCCGCCACTGTAATCTTCACAAAATCCCCACGTCTAACTCCCATAACCTTAATATCTTCACCAAGCTCGAGATGGATTTTCTTAAATTCATCGGAATTCAAATACTGTTCGATCTTTAAAACAGCTTCCTCTGTCTTTGAAAGTGGATAGAACCCAACTCCAAAGGATGTATCATTGGCGAGAGGAACTTCATCTGCTGCATCAAAAAGTCCTACGAGGTCCTGACTCCCGGGCTTGACCAGCAAATGGAGATTGATATCTTTCTCGATGTTAAGATTCCTTATATTTTTTTGAAGCCATTCTCTGGCGGTTTTCTGGTAAATCTCCTCAACCGGCACTTTCTCACCGTTGTATTCAGTGATAACACGTCCCACAAGGTAGAAATTAATGGGTTCCTCCACCTTACCGCCACCAAATACTGGAAACGCCTTCCCTGCGACAAGGAGTGCCTTATCTACATTGTGATGAAGGATTTTACCAAACTTTTCAATGTAAAATTTTGAAAGTTCAACCGAGTATTCTTCAGAAATAGCGTCAGAAATGGTATCAGGATGCCCAATCCCCTTTCTCTCAACGATCTCTGCGGGGAGCTTTTCCTGATCAAGGAAGTTATTTTCATTTACCAATATCTCCATTTTGCGTTCCTCCTAAAAGTTGGGGTTGACCGTTAAAGTTAAAGTTTAATGCGTATTTAGTCAAGATTGAAGGTTGGTTATGTTTGAAAGGTTAAGATTTGTAAAGGAGGCCCCGCGCACGAAGTGCGCGGGGCCAAAAATAGGTGGAGGGAATTCCTCGTAAAGTTCTAAATAAATTGAAATTTTCCAACCAGATTCCCTTCGCTAATGATTGGTCGCTTGTTCGATTATATAATTGGCAAAAAGGAGTGATGGCTATGCTAAGATTTGGAATCGTTGGATTCGGTATAATGGGTAGGTTGTATGGAAGGATAATCTCTGAGTCCGAGAGGGCAGAGCTTGTCGCTGTGGCCTCTATAAGTGAATCATCCCGGAATCTTGCTCGTGAGAAATATGGTGTGCCGACCTATGAAAATGCAGTGGAGATGTATGAAAAAGAAGAATTAGACGCAGTTTATATTGCGACTCCCGATTTTTTGCACTTTGAATTTGCAAAAGAGGCTCTTACCCGCGGTATAAATATCCTGCTTGAGAAACCTATGACCATGAATGCCAATGAAGCAAGGGAACTTGTAAAAATAGAGGAGCAGTCAGAAGCCATGGGGACGATTAGGTTTGGCAACAGGTTCTCACCTCCTTTCCTGAAGGTAAAATCTGCAATTTCCGAGGGTAAGCTCGGAGAAATAGTATCCCTCAATGCAAGACTTAATGACACAATTTATGTGCCAACAAGGATGATCTCGTGGTCTGCAAAAACAACCCCCGCGTGGTTTCTGATGTCTCATCTGCTCGATCTTGCGTTTTATTTAACTGGTAAAAAACCTGTGAGGGTTTCGGCACGAGGTGTTAAAAAGATTCTCGTATCAATGGGTATAAACACTTTTGATGTTATTCAGTCCCTCGTAGAATATGAAGATGGTCAGACTGGTGTTTTCGAAACGGGCTGGATACTTCCTGAATCTATGCCCTCGGTAGTTGATTCTTTCTGGGAAATTGTGGGGAGTAAATCCTCGGTTTTTATAAATTTAGGTGACCAGATGCTAACCTTTGCCGCAGGAAAATACGAGAAACCGGGCACAATAATGGTGGAGTTAAATGGAAAGCTCCAGGGCTATCTCGTCTATATGCTCGACCTCTTTATTGATGCCGTTCTTGGTAGGATAGAAAATCCCGTACCACTCAGAGATGGCCTGATAAATGTCCTGACCCTTGACGCAGTACACAGAGCACTGGAACAGAAAAGCTGGATAGAAGTTGAAAGTGAATGAAAGCGGGAATTTAGTCTGAGGACCTTGATATTCGTTCAGATAATTGAGTGGCGTGAAATGTTCTAATTTTCACCTCAGGAGAAAAGAGAAAGTGGTTTTGAAATAATCTTCTTTAGACTTTTCCCCTCCCACGAAGTGAGCGGGATTGAGGCATTTATTTGTGAATTTTCAAACGGACTTGGTAATTTTTCCGCATGATTTGCGTTAAAATTTAGCGATGTATATTCTTGTGGCTCTTGGATTCATACTTTTCCTCGTCGTTCTGTCAGGCAGGAAAGAGGTTTTCAAGCCGATTATCTTTATTCTTGCAATACCAATCCTTCTATGGATTCTGCTGCGTGTGGCAATGCTTGTGGGAATTGCATTCAGGTCGGGTCTCGTAGGTGGCATTGTCCTTGCAGCAGTGATTTTCTATCTTCTCCGGTGGTACTTTAGAAGAGCATGATCAAGGGAGTTTTAGCAGCATATTTTCTCCTTTTGATCCCTGCCGTAATTTCATGGATTGAGAAGTTACGGCTGGAAAAAGACATCGTCATCTCCAGTTTACGGGCTCTCGTTCAACTCCTAATCCTTTCATCTGTCATTCTCTATTTCTTCAAACTCCCTGTAATTTTCAACATACTTTTTGTTTTCCTGATGCTCATTTCAGGCTGTATTATCGCAACAGAGCGGGGTAGAGGAGTACCTAAATCCTTTCTCATCTCATTCGTTGCTATGTTCGTCAGTTTTTTGCCTGTTTTTATCCTTCTATTTTTCACAGGTGTGCTGAAACTTGTTCCTAACATTTTTGTCCCAATCTCAGGCATGCTACTTGGGAATGCAACCAAGGCTCTATCTCTTGTTTTCAACAGAACAAAGAAGCAGGTAGAGGAGAATCACGAGATAATCGAGGCCGCTTTTCTCGATGGAGCAGGATACATTGAGGCCTCAAAGATTTTCATGATAGATGTGATGAATGTGGCTCTCATTCCCCAGATTGATGGACTCAAAATCCTCGGAATAGTGCACATTCCGGGCACCATGGCGGGACTCTTGATAGGTGGAGTAAAGCCCATTGATGCTGCCTTTTATCAGCTGATTGTTGCCTATTCCATTGCCTCGATTTATGTTTTTACAACATTCATTGGAGCATACTTAAGCTTTCTGCTTCTTTTGAAAAAACGTTATGAACAGACAGCGGGTTTATAAACTTATAGTACTTGCCTCGGGGAATGGCTCAAATTTTGAGGCAATCGTGCGTCATATAAGGGATGAGAACCTACCCCTGAAGATAACTCATCTGCTCACGGACAATCCAAAGGCCTATGCACTGAAGAGGGCAGAAAGGCTTGGTATCCCTTCAAAGGTTCTTGATTACAAAAGTTTCGACAATAGAGACGAATACAACAGAGCGCTTCTTAAATTTTTGAAATCACTCGATTTTGACTTGATTGTGCTTGCAGGATACATGCGGATTTTGCCACCATTCATTGTGAGAGAATTCTGGAGGAAAATAATCAATATCCATCCCTCACTTTTACCTGCTTTCCCGGGGTTGCATGCCATTGAGAAGGCTTATAAATACGGTGTGAAGGTGACAGGGGTTACTGTCCACTATGTTGATGAGGGAGTTGATACAGGCCCTATAATTATGCAAGAATGCGTAAAGATTGAAGATGACGATACGCTCGAGACACTGGAAGAGAAAATCCACAAGGTTGAGCACGAAATCTACATCAAGGCGATCAAGAAGGTTTTGCTGAAAAATTGAGACTCACATTCAAAACTCCCCGGGACTATGCTACATATTTCAAACGACTTGTTGAGCTTGAAAGGGATGCCGAAAAGCAGTTTCACATTAATGAAATAAAAAGGCTCTCTGGCAATAAGAGGGAAAAGATTGGCCGGGCAATTTTAAGAACACGGGCGCACAGAGCCGGCCAGCTCGTAGGTGGATTTAAGCTCTACCGGTTCTGGCGAGCAGATATGCCGGACCACCAGATCAACGTCGGAGACGTGGTTCTCGTAAGTGTCAAAAATCCGCTCCGCGACGGCGTAGAAGGGACTGTTTACGAGAAGGGTCAGAGTTATCTTACCGTTGCCTTTCCTGAAGATACCCAGCTCAAAATTTCAAAAAGGCTTTTTCGGATTGACCTCTACATTAATGACATCACTTTCAGGCGAATGCTTGAAACGCTTACACTCATCGAAAACGGTGTCTCTAATTTCCCGATAGAAATACTCCTTGGCAAAGGGGAGGTTCAGGTGAAGGAGGGAGATTTTGATGATGAGGTTTTAAATGAATTTCAGATTGAGGCGGCAAGGCTTGCAATTGGGAGCTTTCCGGTTTTTCTCATTCATGGGCCCCCTGGGACTGGCAAAACAACCACGCTCGTTAAAATCATGAAAGCCCTTGTTTTGAAGGGAGAAAAGGTGCTTGCCACTGCCGACAGTAACAATGCAGTGGACAATATTGTGGAGGGTTTGATAAAGGAAGGTGTGCAGGTTACAAGGATCGGACACCCTGCGAGGTTAAAACGTGAGCTTATCGAGGTTTCTCTCGATTACAAAGTGGAGAAGCATCCTGATTACGGGAGGCTCAGCGAAATAAATGCGAAGATTGATGAAATAAAAGCCCATCAGAGTAAATTTAAAAAGCCCGTTCCGGCTTTCAGACGCGGACTCAATGATGAAGAAATTTTGAAATTTGCGAAGCAGGGGAGGGGAGTGCGGGGTGTAAGTGCCAGAACTATCAAATCTATGGCCCGGTGGATTGAAAAACAGAGGGAGCTAAATGAGCTTTACGAAAAGAGGGACTCCCTTGTTTCGGGGATAATCCGTGAGATTCTGGACGAAACTGAAGTGATATGCACGACAAATTCAACGGCTGGCAGTGACATTCTTTTAGATAGAAGGTTTGATGTGGTGGTAATAGATGAGGCTACTCAGGCCACAGAACCTTCGTGTTTGATACCTCTTATAAAGGCGAGAAAGGCCATTATGGCAGGTGATCATAAACAGCTTCCACCCACTATTTTGAACCCTGATGCGGGTGCCCTTTCCTTTACTCTTTTTGAGCGTCTCGTAAGACTTTTCCCGAAGGCCACTTACATGCTTCGCATTCAGTACAGGATGAACGAAACCATTATGAAGTTTCCTTCGGAGAAATTTTACAATGGTGCCCTGATCGCTGCTGAATCGGTGAAGAACATAAAACTGAGCGATCTTGTAAAAACTCTTCCTCGGTATCCGGCACTTGATAACACTCCAGTGGTTTTTATTGATACAGGTGGAAAATTTTTGGAGAAGACCCGGCCGGGCAGCTTTTCAAAATACAACCCTGAAGAGGCGAGGCTCGTTAAGGAGATTGTGGATAAGCTTGTGGAAGCCGGGCTTCCTGCCGAAAAAATCGGCGTAATAACTCCCTACAAAGACCATGAGGATTATTTAAAGAGCAGGATAAAAGACGTTGAGATTCATACAGTTGATGGATTTCAGGGGAGAGAAAAGGAGGTCATTGTGCTTTCCCTTGTGAGGTCCAATCCTCAGGAAGAGATTGGATTTTTGAGTGACTTGAGGAGATTAAATGTCGCGATTACCCGGGCGAAGAGAAAGTTGATCATTATCGGGGACCAGAGCACCCTGTCCTCCCATCCTGTTTATCGGAATTTGCTTGAGTTTATTAAGAAATCTGGGAAAATAGTAAAGGTGTGAGATTGGATCTTCTCTTATTTTTCTCCACGTTTGGGGTGTAGGAAAAAGATTTTCGTGGGCAAGAAATATCATTTATCAAAATTGTCCACTTAATGGCATTTCTGAGACCCTGCTCGCTGAAAATTTAAGTTGTTGCCCCTCACCTGACCTCTCCCCGCAAAGAATTTATGCGGGTAGAGGAAGTTTTTTGTGTGGAAGCACGTGACAACTTTCTGACAAGCTCTATCTTTGGTTAAATGCTCTTGAAGGATACCCCCATTTTTGCAATCAGGGCTTGTGCTTAAAAATGGTCCACAACACCACAGAAATCTTCTCTTCCCACGCTTCACTTTCGGGTTAAAAATTGCTTCCCATCCCTGTGCTGTGCAAGTGAGGTCAAAAGCATCTCCCTCCCCCACAGGCTTTGCCTGCGGGGGAGGGATTTAAGGGAGGGGGCTTTCCACTTGAAATCTTAAAAAATTCAAGATATAAGCCCATACCCATTCCACCCCAGCCCTCCCTTCCCAGAGGGAAGGGAGGGTGTTCTATTAGCGCTTAAACCATCGGGACAGTTTGAAACTTTTACCCAGAATCCCCCTCCTTCCTCGAGGAAGGAGGGGTTAGGGGAGAATGGTGAATGAAAAAATCAAAGTTTAGCTTAGAATCCGCACATTCAAAGAATTAAAAACAGGAGAGCTAATATTCAACTTTGTGGTTTATAAATTGAGAAATTTTTTAAGGTGTAGCCCCTTACCTGACCTCTCCCCGCAATGAATTTATGCGGGGAGAGGAAATTTCTATTTTGCATGAGAGGCAATAAAGAACTGTACCTAAAGTGGTCACCCAGAGATTCTTTTCAGACTTTTATATGGAAGAAATTACAGTTGTAGCCTTTCACCTGTTTTCTGCCCGCAACCTCAAAAAAACTTTCCCTCCCCCGCTTGCGAAGCAAGTGGGGGAGATAACAATAATGTTTGTCAAGATTGACAACAACAGTATCATAAAATTTGATATCGTTATTATTGTAAAACTTTGATGCCACTGCCTTCTATGGTCTTTGTGATTTTTGACAATATTATGC
>WFZT01000067.1 GCA_015489415.1 Caldifarciminota bacterium
GAAATGGTCAATGCGCAGAAGAATTTTGCCCCAGAAAATCCCGAAGAGAAAATTTTGCAAACCATTTTGGAGGATAGAAATTGATTTTTAGAAGAAAATTTCAAAAGATTCATATGGTGGGAATTGGCGGCACCGGAATGAGCGGGATTGCCGAGGTGCTTCACAACCTTGGATTTGTTATCACAGGTTCTGACCTTAAAAAGACCGAGGTTACCGAGAGACTCGAAAAGATGGGCATACGTGTTTACTACGGGCATAAACCGGAAAACATCAATAGCGCCCAGATTCTCGTAATTTCAACTGCTATACCGAAAACCAATCCAGAGGTAGTCGCAGCACTGGAAAAGGGCATCCCGGTCATCAGGCGTGCAGAGATGCTCGCTGAGTTGATGAGGATAAAATACTCCATCGCTGTCTCAGGCTCTCACGGTAAGACCACGACCACCTCGATGATAGGTGCCGTGCTTGAAAAGGCAGGTCTTGACCCAACCCTTGTTGTGGGTGGTAGACTCAAAGGACTCGGTTCAGGCGCTAAATTGGGCCAGAGTGAATTCCTCGTAGCAGAGGCAGATGAGTCGGACGGCTCTTTCCTAATGCTATACCCTACCCTGGCCATCATCACCAATATTGACAAAGAGCACCTCGACACCTACGGTGATTTCGACAATCTAAAGCGAGCCTTTGTCAAATTTGCCAATAGTGTTCCCTTTTATGGCGCTGCCATTGTTAACCTCGACGACCCGAATAATCAGGACATTCTGCCAGAGATTAAGAAACGTTTGATTACATACGGCCTCAAGAGGCAGGCCGAAATCAACGCAAGGGATATAAGTCTCAAAGGCACCGGGTCAACTTTTAAAGTTTTCAAAGGCGATGAGGAAGTAATTGAGGCAAGTCTCAAGATTCCCGGCATTCATAATGTTAAAAATGCCCTTGCTGCATTTACCGTGGGGTTTGAAATGGATATTGCCCCTGAAGTAATTAGGGATGCTCTCGCCGATTTCTCAGGTGTCATGCGGAGAATGGAAATCAAAGGGAAGGCAAAAGGTGTCACATTCATGGACGATTACGGGCACCACCCATCTGAAATTGATGCTGTCCTCGAAACTCTCGGAAGATTCTGGCAGGGGCGGATCATTGTCATCTTTCAGCCACACAGGTACTCACGGACGAAACTGCTTCACCATGAATTCGGGAAGGTCTTCCACGAGGCCGATATCGTGATCATCACAAAACTCTACCCGGCGGGCGAGGAGCCTATTCCTGGAGTGGATGCATCCCTCATTTACAACGAAGTCAAAAATTCCGGCCACAAGGCCGTTTATCTCATGGAAGATTGGGATGAAATCAAGAAGTTTTTACTTGACCAGCTAAGAGAAGGCGATCTTGTCCTCACCCTTGGTGCCGGTGATGTATGGAAAGTGGGCGTAGACCTTTTAGAAGAGCTCAAGAATGCGTAGAGACCTGATTTCTGAAAATATTCATATTGCAAGATTCACAACCATGGGTGTGGGAGGCACAGTAAAATACTACGCTGAGCCTGAGTCTATCGAGGGACTATCCTATCTAATTAAATGGGCGTTTGATAAGGGAATCCCTTATTTCGTCCTCGGTGGTGGCTCAGATGTTATTTTTGACAACAAAGATTTTTCTCTTCTCGTAATAAACATGGGGAAGTTCCGGAATTTTGAGTTTGAGGACACAGGCGTTTCAGCTCAGGCCGGGGTGAACTTAAATAAACTGATCAGGGAATGCGCCATCCGCGGCCTCTCAGGGTTCGAGAATCTTTTTGGCATTCCGGGTTCAATTGGAGGCGCAGTTTCAAAGAACGCCGGAGCTTACGGCGTGGAAGTCAAAGATTTAATTACAGGCGCGAGGATAATGAATTTGGAAGGGGACATCGAGACGCTCGGTCGTGATGAGCTTGGCCTATCGTATCGTGAATCGAGTTTTGATGGCATTCTGATTGAGGCTTCCTTCTCCCTCAGTGAGGGCGATCCGGACAAGATTCAGCAGCAAATGAAAGAAATCATAAAAAAGAGGAATCTAACACAGCCAAGAGGGAAAACCTCAGGTTGTATTTTTAAAAATCCAGAGCCGGACCTTTCTGCAGGATATCTGCTCGATAGGGCCGGTTTGAAAGGATTTAGAATAGGTGGAGCGATGTTTTCTAATATTCATGCCAACTTTATCGTGAATGTAGATAATGCCTCGGCAGAGGATATTTTTAGCCTGATAGACGAGGGGAAAAGAAGAGTCTTTGAGAAGTTTGGCATAAAACTTGAAGAGGAGGTAGTCATTATAAAATGAAAGTTTTAACCATTGTCTTGGCACCGATCCTTATTGTGGGGTTTCTGGTAATTGCCCCGAAGATAAAGAGGGCAAACAATCGTTATTTGCTGCAACACAAGATGGGACTACCTCAAAGAGTGGAAATGTACGCTCCTGAAATCGCAAAACAGGTTAAGGAATACAAAGGTGACAGGCTTATTTTAAAAAATGGTTGCGAAATCATCCTCGGGCATGGAGGCCTCAGGGAAAAACTGCAGGCTGCAAAGAAAATCCTGAAGAAAGGCAAAAACATCAAAGTCATAGATTTTAGTGTTCCGGGCTACGTTGCCGTGAAAAACGGGAGGGAAAAATGAGAATAAATGTTATTAACATCGGTTCTTATTATATCTCTGGAGTTTCGGCAATAGTCGAATCTCACGAAAGAGGCGAACCCAACACAATTCGTATAACTAACTATGGCTATTCCAAAAGTGAAGGGATAAAAGAAGGTTACGTCAACGACAAGGAAAAGTTTAAAAGGTCAGTGATAGAGACCCTCGATAAAATGAGAAATGGCCAGGAATTCAAAAATGAAGCTTTCTATGTCGCACTGACAGGTTCATATATAAAAGGGACTTCACACTCAGTTCCACGAGCATTCAAAAGTGACATGCACACAATCTCTCCTGATGATATTGCCAGAATAGTGGAATCTTCAAAATCCATTCCCATTTCACAGGATTACGAGGTAATTTCTGTCCATCCCAATAGATTTACCATAGATGAAACAAGCTCCACGCGTCGGCCACTCAATCTGAAGGGTAGAAAGCTGGAAATGCAGTCATATGTGGTCTATGCAGAATCAAGCAAGATTGACAATATCAACTCTGCGCTCGCTGAACTCGGGGTTACAACAGCTGGCGTTGTCTTCCAGCCCATCTCTGCCGGATATGCGGTTATGTCAAGAAGCGAAATGGAGTACGGACTCTCAGTTGTCATTGATATTGGACATAACACAACGGACTTAGCCATCTGGAAATCCGGCGACCTTGTTCACGCATCCTCGATTCCCATAGCCGGGATGCATATTACTAAAGACATCATGATTGGCCTCAATCTCAGAAACTACGAAACTGCTGACCAGCTCAAGCTCACACAGGGTGTGGCCCGCGAAGACCTCGTGCAGGAAGACGATATTATTACAGTTTCAGGCCTAAAAAATGGACGTGCGGTCCAGCTCCCGAGGAGGGTACTTGCAAGGATAATCTACGCAAGGCTCTACGAGATTTTCTATCATGTTAATAATATCTTGAGCGCTTACCGGGATAACAACACCATTCCCGTAAACGTAACCCTTGTTGGGGGCTCATCAAGCATAGAAGGAATTGAAAAGCTCGCCCACAGTGTCCTGAAAGCTTCAGTGGCAACTGGCGAAATCAGTGGATTTACCAATGTCCCTCCGGATTTCCAGTCTCCATCCTTTGCCTCCACACTCGGTACCATCAAACTAATTGTCGAAAACAAGCTTACAACTGGCGGTTTTATCTCACCGGACAAAAAATCCGAGGGGAAAGAAAGTTTCAAGAAACTCTTCGGAAAACTCCGTAAGGTTAAAGAATTCATTGACAGGGAGGGCTGAAATGGAGAAGAAAAAAATTAAAATAACGCTTTCAGACGATGAGTTTAACAAGAGCTCAATTATTAAGGTCATCGGGATTGGAGGTGGTGGGAACAACGCGGTAAATTACATGGTAAAAATGGGCCTTAAAGGCGCCGACCTTATCGCTGCAAATACAGACAAACAGGTGCTCGACAACTCACTTGCCCTCCGTGTGCTTCAGCTTGGTCCCCAGCTCACCAAAGGGCTCGGAGCGGGCGGCGATCCTGAAATTGGCCGTCGTGCGATGGAGGAATCGGCTGATGAGCTTAAGAAAATCCTCCAGGGCGCCCAGATGGTCTTTCTCACAGCCGGAATGGGTGGTGGAACCGGCACAGGAGGAATCCCGGTAGCCGCAGAAATTGCCCGGTCTATGGGGATTGTCACTGTTGCCATAGTTACAAAACCCTTCAGTTTTGAGGGCAGGTATAGAATAGAAAAGGCCGAAAAGGGTATCGAAGAATTGAAAGAAAAGGTGGATACCCTGATCGTCATTCCAAATGACAAAATTCTTGAAATTGCAGATGTCCCTATGGAAGAGGCCTTTGAGCTTGCAGACCAGGTCTTGTATAAAGCAGTGAAAGGAATCCTCGAGCTTAAATGGAAGCCGGGAAAGATAAATCTGGACTTTGCTGATATCAAAGCAGTAATGTCAGAGAGGGGCTATGCCATTATGGGAATCGGCGAAGGAGAGGGTGAGAACAGGGCACTCGATGCTGCTAAAAACGCGATTTCAAGCCCTCTTCTTGATGAATATTCCATCAAGGGTGCAAAGGCTGTACTCGTTAATATCAAGGCCTCCCAGAAGGTTTTCGCAAGCGAGATCAACGACATAAACAAATTTATCCAGTCTCAGGCGCGAGATGGAGCCCATGAGCCCAACTATTTCTTTGGCCTCACCTATGACGAGGAGCTTGGTGAAAAGATCGAAGTTACCGTAATTGCCACGGGGATCAATCGGGTTACAAAGTCCCGGAAAAAGGTGAAAGTGGAGACGGCGGAGCCAGTGGCAGAAGAGCTTAAAATCGAGGATCGTGATATCCCTGCCTTCAAACGCCTGGGCATTGATATCTTCGCTGATATACCCCCGGAAACTGTCGAAGAAATTTACGGGTAAGAGAACCAGATTAGATATAAAACCTTCTGGGGAAAAAGTGATAAAGCTTTCAAATACTTTCTGACATGGGATATTGCAATTCATGATGAATTTTCAACTTTGAGGAGCTTGAGTGACTAACATCCTCCGTCACTTTGAATAAACCCAGGGAAGGATTTAAACTAATGCCCATGGA
>WFZT01000068.1 GCA_015489415.1 Caldifarciminota bacterium
TGAATTGGCCACCCGTGGCAGTTGCGGGAATGGAGAGCTTAAAAACTATTGCCGCAATAAAGGCAAGAGCAGCAACAGCAGGGACAAATCTCCAGAAGGTGCGCCTTTTCACTTTGATCTCAAAATCAGGCACTGGAATAGTATCAGCGAGCTCGAAGAGCAGCTTTTCGAGTTTTAGCTCCCTTTCATATGTTTCTCTACATTCCGGCTCTCTCTCGATTAGCCCCTCCACCTCAATTGCCTCTTTCTGAGGCAACTCATTTTTAATGTATTTCAAAATTTTTTCTCTGCACTCTTTCATAGGTATCTCCTCATTTTTTCTGATAACATCTGTCTCGCCCTGAAAAGGCGAGACTTTACTGTACCAACATTGATATCAAGAATCTCAGCGATCTCGTTGTAATCAAACCCTTCAAAATAATGGAGGATAATTACGTCCCTGTAATGCTGAGGCAATTCCTCAATCTTTGTCTTCAGGATCGTCTTTAGCTCCTCCTGGTTACCGGTTTTTAAAGTATTTTCCCCCACATCTTCTATATAATTTTGATTCAAACGTCCATTTTTTCTAAGAAAAGTATTTGCGGTGTTTAAAGCGATTTTATAAATCCAGGTGTATATGCTTGATTCATTACGAAAGCTTGCCAGGGCTTTGTAAACCTTAAAAAATACGTCCTGCGTAAGGTCCAGTGCGTCTTCCATATTACCCACCTTCATGAATAGCATTTTGAAAATCCTATCCTTATAAAGTTCCACAATCTCATCGAACTCAGTCACCGTTTATTTAGACCTCGAAAAGGGGATTTTGTTCCAATCGCTAACCTTTAAATTTTTTCCCGGGGATGGGAATAAATGGTGGCACCTGCTTTTTATATTTTTCATAGTCTTTTCCAAACTTCTCAAAGGCCTCTTTCTCATCTACACGGTAGGCAAACCAGACGATGTAGGCTGTTCCCAGAGGCACCATAACAAATGTGAATGTAGGAGAATTCAGGAGGAAACCAATACCGAGGAGAATCAAAATGAATGCTGTAAACATCGGGTGGCGTACGTAACGATAAATGCCCTGTGTGACAAGTGTATCGGTCGAGCCTCTTGGCATGTCAGGTGAGCTGCGTCCATAAATTTTCAGGTGATGTCCTCCAATTGAAGCAAGAGAAAATCCAAGAATTAATAGGATAAGGCCAAGATAGAGACCCAGACGAGAGTTAAAAAGATGATGACAGAAAATAAATCTATCCCCGAAATAGGAGAGTACGAGCATGGAGACAAATCCAATTACGAGTCTCCTGGACTTCCATTTGAAGTCTTCGGCTACTTTCATTTTTTCACACCCATATTAAGCACGGGAACAAACGGGAATTTGCCGTCTTTAAGCATCTTTGTAGATGAAAAGGCACCGATTTTTACGAAAAATCTTCCAGCAGTAAGAAAAACCCCTCCCCCGAATCGGAGTGCCTCATATGAATCAAACCCCACCTCGGCCATTAAAGGCTTTATTAAAATTCCACTCATAATGCCAAGACTCTGTTTTCCCCCAAATTCTCTAAAGTAGGCGGAACCTGTCAGGGGAAATTTAGTATAACCTGCAACAATGTTGAAACCATTGGCATTGATGCTCATTTTATCAACACCCTGAGGCTTAATGTATCCGACTCCATAGAAAGCCGAGAAATTAATTCCAAAGAATAAGTTTGAAGTGACAAACCTCAAACCTAAACTTAAGTCCGCTGGTAGGAGGATTGGATCAATTTTTATAAAGACTTTCCTCCCTAACGTCACACCTGCGTCGAAAATGGAAATATGGTACTTTTGGGGAATACTGCCAGTAGGTACTGTCACGAGTTTCGTCGGATAAATCATATAAAGTGCAAGAATCAAAGCAAACATTTCAGAAAAATATCCCCGAAAACGGGAAGAAATAGTCAAGGTTTTTGTGAAGCGATATGTCGCCCCTTAAATCTGTAATCCTCAATGTATCGCCCTGGATAAACTGTAAAGGATTGTTCGTGGTAACTTTAACAATGACCCATATTTTACCGCTTTCTATTGCGTCCTGGAGTTCACGTAGTGAAGCAGCATTCTGTGGAATGTCAGAGAAGGAATGGACTCCGCCGTCAATTTGACCCGTAAAAATTACAGGAGCATTGACCACGTAAGGAGGTGGTGAGCCGTAAGTGTTTCTAATAGGAAGACACAGATTTTCCGGGCTACAGGCGGCAAAAAGTCCCACAGAGTCTTCGCCATGGGCGGAAATTTTTATCTCGTATGATACGCGTCCTCTTGATGAAGCCTGATAACTCCATAGAATCTGGTCAAGTGTAATATCTTCTTCCTTTTCTATTTGAAATTCTCTTGAAACGTAAAACTCAATGCTTCCCACGGTGCTCTGCACACCAGTGAGGGGTAACTTTATTTCGGGAAAAAATACGTGTGTTTCAATATTAGCTCTACATCCACTTGAGAGGAGTGCGACAAATAATCCAAGAAACACAAGCTTTTTCATATTTGAAATTATATTGTGTGACATCTTAATCATCAAAGGGATGGGCACCTCTTTGAAAATTTATTCTCCAATTTGCGTTTGGGAAACAGGTGGATATAAACAACCCCTACTTGCTTTGCAAGCTGAGGCATTGATGAAAAGGGCATTAAGTCCTTCTTCAAGTGATGGGAAAGTGAATTCGATTATTCAAGTTACCCGGAAAATTTGAAATAAGTGCCCTTCAACCTTACTCCGAGATGAATTTATGCGGAGGGAAGATGTTTTGTGTTGAATGACCAATTTTTGTAGCCAAATCCCTACCCATATTTTCTGGATTTACACTAAAAGAAAACTCCAATTGATATAAAGGCCGTATGACTTCAAGAGATTCATTGATTAAGGATTTTTTCGTGAGAAAAATTGTTACCTTGACAAATATTACTAAATCAGTTACAATTATTTTAGACATCTATGTATAGCAATGCATTAATGAATAGAGAAATTAAAAACTGGAGGAATTGATGATGAGAGAAGTTTACCTTGATTACAACGCCACAACTCCGGTAGACCCCAGGGTTGTGGATGTGATGCTCACATTTTTGAAGTACTATTATCACAATCCGTCGTCCCTCTATTCAAGGTCTAAAGAGGTGAGAAAGGCGGTTGAATCCTCAAGGGAGAAAATTGCCAAACTCATAAATGCAAATCCAGACGAAATAATTTTCACATCGGGTGGAAGTGAGGCAGATAATCAGGCTCTCAAGGGTGTGGCCTTTTACCTGCAGAAAAAGGGGAAACACATTATTACATCGTCCATTGAACATCACGCAGTTCTTCATACTTGCAAATTTCTGGAAAAAATGGGCTTTGAAATTACCTACCTTCCTGTTGACCGTTACGGAATCGTTGACCCTGAAGATCTCAAAAAGGCAATTAAACCGGAGACAACCCTCATATCAATTATGATGGCAAACAATGAGATAGGGACAATCGAACCTATCAAAGAGCTTGCCGAGGTGGCTCACGACCACGGTGTACTCTTTCATACTGATGCAGTCCAGGCAGTAGGGAAAATCCCTGTGGATGTAAAAGAACTTGACGTGGACCTACTCTCTTTATCGGCTCACAAATTTTACGGACCAAAAGGAGTTGGAGCACTATATATCAAAAAAGGAGTCAGGTTACATCCCCTTATACACGGAGGTTCGCAGGAAAAGAAGCTAAGAGCGGGAACAGAGAATGTTGCAGGTATTGTAGGCGCCGGGAAAGCTGCTGAAATAGCAATGGCTGAAATGAAAGATGAAGCAGAAAAGATTAAACCTTTAAGAGACTGGCTGGAGAAAGAGATTAAAGAAAAAATCCCGGAAGTTATTGTTAATGGTCATCCGGAGAAGAGGCTTTTCAATACCCTTAATATATGCGTGAGATATATCGAAGGAGAGGGAATGTTAGCCCTTCTCGATATGCATGGAATTAGTGCTTCGTCGGGTTCTGCCTGTACATCATCTTCCCTCGAGCCTTCTCACGTGTTGCTTGCAATTGGCCTTCCTCATGAAATTGCGCACGGTAGCCTTAGATTTAGCTTTGGTAAGTATAACACAGCAGAAGACGTCAATAAGGTGGTGGAGGTCCTTCCAGAAATTGTAGAGAAACTGAGGGCAGTTTCGCCCTATGGGAGAGAGCATGGTTTTGGAGATTATCAAAAGTAGCTGGGATTTCTTTCTCGAAGTTTCTCCGTACCTATTACTTGGATTTTTAGTTGCCGGTGTGCTTTACGTTTTTCTTGGTGAGGAGATTATTAAACGGCATCTTGGCTCAGGGCGCTCATCAGTGGTTAAATCAGCCCTTCTTGGTGTACCTCTTCCGGTTTGCTCCTGTGGAGTGATTCCAATTGCGGCCTCCTTAAAACGACAAGGGGCAAGCAAGGCATCCGTGATCTCATTCCTTTATTCAACGCCTGTTACCGGTCTTGACTCGATTCTTGCTACCTATGCTTTGCTTGGACCAGTTTTCGCCGTTTTTAGGCCTATAGCAGCCTTTGTAGGAGGAGTACTGATTGGACTCGGAGTTTACAAAAAGGACGGCTCAACAGTACTAACAGAATCTGCAACTCACAGGAGAAAAAGCATTCTGGACGGGCTTCACCATGCATTTCTCTACATGCCAGGAGAGATAGGTAAATGGATCATCTATGGCGTCCTTCTTGGAGGTATCATTACCGTATTACTGCCTTCTAATATTGGAGTTTATCTTTCCAATCCCTACCTTGCCTATCCGCTGATGCTTGCAATCTCCATACCACTATACGTGTGCGCAACTGGTTCCATCCCTATAGCTGCAGCACTCATTTTAAAAGGGCTAAATCCTGGAGCCGCTCTGGCATTTCTCATTGCCGGGCCCGCTACCAATACGGTGACGATCACCTTTGTCTTTAAGGAACTCGGTAAAAAGATTGCAGCTATTTATCTTTTAGGCATAGCTCTAAGTGCGACTATTTTTGGAATTCTCCTTGATATGACTGCAAAATACGTGAATTTAAGGATTCCCCACATTTTGAATGGGACAATGACAAAAAATACCACCATTGAAACAGTTTCTGCCATCATTTTGCTTGGTCTGATCTTGATTGCATGGGCAAGAAAGAGGTTTAAAAAGGAGAGGAAAATCGACATGAACTTAAAGCTTAAAATAGCCAATATGTCATGCGAAGGGTGTGTTTACACCATAGAAAATAGGCTGAAAAGACTTGAAGGTGTAAGGAATGTGAAAGTCACCCTAAGGAACCGAGAGGTTCTTGTTGATGGCGAGGTGCCCACAGAAACTGTGGTTGACGCCATCGAGGATGTTGGTTACGAAGTTGAAGGAATGGAGGAATTAAATTAGAGGAGGAATTTTCATGCTTGAATACAGCGAGAAAGTAATGCAGGAATTTTTGAATCCCCAAAATATGGGCAAAATAGATGGGGCTGATGGGATTGGGAAGGTTGGAAATCCTGTTTGTGGAGATGTAATGTGGATTTACATAAAGGTTGAAGATGACAGGATTGTAGATGTGAAATTCCAGACCTTTGGCTGTGTAGCAGCAATTGCTACATCGTCCAAGGTTACGCAGCTTGTAAAGGGGAAAACTGTTGAGGAGGCTTTGAAGATAACAAACAAGGCTGTTGCCGAAGCCCTTGATGGGTTACCCCCGATAAAGATGCACTGCTCTTTACTTGCCGAGGAAGGAATAAAGGCAGCTATTGAGGATTACATGAAAAGGCACGGTAAAAAGGGGATAGGCAACCACGAAAAACAGGGCCAGAACTAATAGGTAACCTCCCCTTCTGAAGTGGTGCCGCACGCGTGCGGCACCACTTCAAAAAGTCATCTATCATGCTAAAGCATATGGAAACAACAACAGTTTTGAAAAACAATTAGGCATTCAAAAATCTTACAATCAAATATACGAATCAATGGAGTTGAAGGAGAATTTCCTTTACCACGCACGATATGTGTGGTACCGAAGACGTATTGAATCTGCTTAACATGGGTTAAATTTTTTCAACCACCATAAGTTCACATCTTTCATTTTGATACTTTGATCTTTAGATATGAGGGGTAATGCCCGAATAAAGTCAGCAAATCCTTGGAAGTTTCTCACCAATTGGTTTGTATAGAATTCTCCTTGCACCATAAGGATTCCTGACAACTACAACTCCGGGATGCTCGTCTGTAACTCTCCCGATTATTGAGGCATTTTGACCATAAGGATGCTGTCTCAGAATATTTATGACCTTCGGTGCATGATTTTCTGATACGACCACAATCATACACCCCTCGTTTGCCACCTCAAGTGGGTCAATGCCGAGGAGTTCAGAAAGTCCACGGACCTCCTCGCTTATGGGGACTTTCCCCTCTTCGATGTCTATTCCATAGTTTCTTCCGTCAACGATTTCATTTAGCGTTTGCGCAAGACCTCCTCGTGTGGGATCTCTCATGAATTTAACAGGAATGCGGTCCAGGAGATTTTTGATAAGGGACCAGAGGGGTCTCGTGTCACTTTTGATGGTGGATGTAAGGTTGAGGCGGTGGGAGAGCACGGCGAAGCCGTGCTCTCCCACCGCTCCCGTCACTATCACTACATCCCCTGACTCAACTGCATCAAGCCCCGGTATCTCCCTGTAAATCCTCCCAATTCCAGTTGAATTTATAAATAATCCCGGCCTCTCCGGGTCTCGAGCCTCCACCACTTTTGTGTCTGCTGAAATAACCGATATCCCGACCTCCTCAATGCGTTTTTTCATAGACGAGAGAATCTCCTCGAGTGCGCTGGAATCAAATCCTTCCTCAATGATAAACCCAAGGGTAAAATAGAGGGGTTGAGCCCCCATTGACGCAAGATCATTTACAGTCCCGCAAATTGACAGGTCACCAATATTGCCCCCGGGAAAGAAAACAGGATTGACAACAAATGAATCCGTTGAAACCACGTATTTTTTATCAAAAATTCCACCATCATCCATTCGGGAGAGTTCATCCGACGAGATGTATTTGCTAAAGACCCTTCTAATCAGTTCCTCTGTTTTCTTTCCACCACTTCCATGTGTTAACCTGATTTTCAAGATTTCTCCTCTCTGCATCCAGGCTCGAAATAAAGTTTATTTTTTATCAAAAGGTTAGTATCCTGAAGAATCTCATCCACTCCACCGTCAGCGACAACTATTCCACTATTGAGAACCACGACTCTATCAACAAGATTGGGAAGCAAGTCAATTTCATGCGTTGCTATCAGAACCGATTTCGGTATATCGCAAATAATTTTCATAATCTCCAGCCTTGATGCCGGGTCAAGTCCGATTAAGGGTTCATCTAAAAGGTACAGTTCAGGACACATGGCAAAAACAGTGGCAATGGAAACCTTCTTTTTCTCTCCTTCGCTCAAATGATGGGGTGACCTTTTCTCATAACCAATGAGACCCGTTGATGAAAGTGCCTTTTTTACACGGGATAGGACCTCTTCCCTTTTTAACCCCTGATTCAGGGGACCAAAGGCCACATCATCAAATACAGTGGGCAAAAACAACTGAATATCCGGATTCTGAAAAACGATCCCGATTTCTTTGGCTGAAATACCATGATATATAATCTCTCCTTCAAAATCTATAAGACCTTTTATAGCCATTAATAGCGTCGATTTTCCGGCACCGTTTGGCCCCACGATGCCAATTTTTTCACCTTGATAGATGGTGAGATTCACATCTTTGAGTGCCACAACCCCTTCAAACCTCACGCTCAGGTTTTTAATTTCGATCAACTTTTCCATAACAGCACCACAAATATCAGGGTTACGAGCGTTGCGGCAACATCAATTTGAGAATAACTCACATTATTCACCGTTCTAATTTTGCCTTCAAATCCCCTTGCCTTCATTGATAGATAAATTTTCCTGCTCCTTTCGAGAGAACGCATGAGTGTGGATGAGATTATGTACGACCACACCTTCAGGTTTAATCTCCCCCTGGACGATGCCGCAATTTTTGCTCGCATAAATTCATCGTAAATTATGAAAGAATACCTGTAAATGAAACCCAGAAGGGATACGATGAGCGATGGGACCCTGAATTTTTCAAGTGCCTTCAAAATTTCAGAATAGGGGGTAGTTGCTATGAGTAGCTGTAAGATTGAGACCGAGAAAATGGACCTCACAACAAGGGTTATGAATCTGTAAAAAGATTCTCTGTAAATTTTGAGGGGTCCAAAGGAGGCGATTTTTTCACCATCCTGTTGAAATAGAATGGAAATACCCGCAAGGAGGATGAATGGAAGCAGGATGACGATGTTTTTGAAAAAATATCCAGCCGGTATGTGGGAAATCGCAATCAGAAGAGATAAAAATACAAGACACCACAGGAGTTTTTCTGTCTCGAGGGAAAAGAGGAGCACGATGGAGAGGATGAGAATGAAGCTTGTTATGAGTTTGACAGAAACATTTATGGAATGAATCGGGGAGTTTATGGAGCTGTAGTGATCTATAAAGTGATGCTTCATTTTTTACGTGAAATCAGCTTGAATAGACCGATAACGGAGATAAAAACGATACCTGTACCTATGAGTCCGGCAAAAGAAGTTGCAAGTCGGTCGTTGTCGAGAATTTTCACCTGATAGTCTTTGAAAGGAGCGTTAAACAACACCTTTTCTTTGAGGTTATACTTGATAGCCACCTTTTCAAGTCCATCAGGTAATGAAGATGCATACGGTGAAAGCATGAAACCAACGATGAAAGAAAGGATCAGTCCCACAAACACCAGTTTCTTCACTTGAATTCCTCTCCTAATTTTTTGAGGCCAGGGTCAAGCTTATAAAGTGCCACAAGGACGGAGAGGGTTATGAACCCCTCACCAATACCGATTAGAGAATGAACTGAAACCATGGCTGGTAATGCCACTTTTAGCGGTATAGTCCCGGATAGGGAAAGTTCGACAGCACACAGGGCTGCGGAAGCCACTATGGATAGCCATGCGGAAATAAATATGGCCAATCTGTGGTCCCATTTTTTAAACGCTTTGTAAATTAAAATCCCCACAATTGGAGCAACAATACCCATGTTCAGGATGTTTGCTCCGAGAGATGTAATTCCCCCATCGGCAAAGAGCAGAACCTGTGATATAAGGATGGTGGCCATTATTATGGAAGCAGCGAAGGGACCGAAGAGTATGGCAAGCAATGCCCCACCGACAAGATGTCCACTTGTTCCACCAGCAACGGGGAAATTGATCATCTGAGCGGCAAATACAAAGGCCCCGAGTACCCCCATGACAGGTATGGTTTTCTCATCATGCTTCACTCTTTTAACTGAATAGGTGAGCCATGAGGCAGAGATTACATAAGTAGTAGCTGCGACCTCACCAGAAAGGAACCCATCTGGAATATGCATATCGAAAGTTTAACTCATTGATTCACCTATGTCAAATAATTGTATGTTAAATAAATACAAATGTTCTGAGAAATGTTTTTGGGAGGATATTCATATCCCTAATCCCTCTTTTCAGAGTAAGAAGGGGAAGTTTCGCCAAAACCAGTCCTCGTACACATTTTTTTAAGTTGGATAGGGCGTTAGTACGAGAAAGTTCGCAAATCAAAAAATTTTATCATCTATAACAGAAACTTGCTCTCCCCGTGTAAATCCTCGCAATGAGAGGATTGCGGTAGTGTGTTACCCCTAAAATTTATCTATCAAAAAACACTCGCCCCTTTCCCGATCCATAAGACTACCTGGGTGGGTATTGATTGTATCTTGTTAAATTTCAAAGAGAAAGCCCTATTCCATAATTTTGTCCCGCTTGCTTTGAACGCGGGAGGGAGTTTCATCATGTATTTAAAAACCCAAAGACAAAGCCCGCTGGGGGGCTTTATGCAAAGTTTACAAGCAACGCCTGTTGGAGAGGGGGATTGTTTGGGCTATGGAAAGGGTGTGAGGAATTTCCCTTTTCTTTGTCAGACGAATTCCCCTGGAAGAAAAATATCCTTGATAAAGGTCACTAAATTAATTGTGTTTGAAATGATGTATTAAGCATTTGATTTAAAATTAATTTGATTTGTAAATCATCCAATTTAAAACTTGACAATTTTACATTAATGCTTATACTAAGCTTGAAGTCTATGCGCATAGTTGAATAAAAAGGAGGTTGTCATGAATAGGTTCGGTTATGTCCCTGGGCTTTCCGAAGAAATAAGCAGGAGGGATTTTATTAAACTCCTGACTATCGCTGCGGCTACAATGGGTCTTCCAGTTGGATTTGTTAAAAAACTTGAAGCTGCAGTTAAATCACCCACAAGGCCTCCCGTTATCTGGCTTCATTTCCAGGAATGCACTGGATGTACAGAATCTCTTTTAAGAACATCAAATCCTGCATTTGCAAAGCTTATTCTCGACATAATCTCTCTTGATTATCACGAAACCATTATGGCAGCTGCCGGGAGCCAGGCCGAAGAGGTTTTACAGCACATGATAAATAAGCATGCAGGAAAATTCATCTGCGTTGTGGAAGGCTCAATACCCACGAAAGACGGTGGAATTTATTGTCAGATTGGTGGCAAAAAAGCTGTGGATATCATGAAAGAGGTTGCTCAAAAGGCAAGTGCTATTGTTGCCATTGGAAATTGCGCATCCTTTGGTGGGGTCCAGTCAGTAGAGCCCAATCCAACAGGTGCAGTTGGAGTGATGGAAGTCATTAAAGATAAGCCTCTCATCAATGTTCCCGGATGTCCACCAAATCCATATAACATTCTTTCCACTCTACTGTATGTTCTGACATTCAAGAAAATTCCCGAACTTGATGAGTACAGAAGACCCAAATTTGCATATGGTAGAAGGATTCATGACCACTGTCCAAGAAGGGCTCACTTCGATGCCGGTAGGTTTGTAGAACACTATGGAGATAAAGGTCACAGACTCGGGTGGTGCCTTTATAAAATGGGATGTAAAGGGCCTGTGACTTATGCCAATTGTCCAACCACCCAGTTTAACGATGTTGGAGTATGGCCCATTGGCATTGGTCATCCCTGCATTGGATGCACACAGCCGAAGGTAGGATTCCATCTACCTGTCAAATTAAAAGTTAAACCCCAGGAAGTAGTGCCTCCAGAGCAGTTCCCTCCCATTACTGTGAAAGAGGGTAAAGCGACGATTGCCGGGGTGGCAGCAGTTTCTGCTGCACTTGGAGCAGCGGCTGGAGCAGCAGGTGTTATTGCCTCCAGGTTACCTGATAAGGAGGAGCGGGATCATGAAGGAAAGGCCAAAGAATCCTGACCGGAGAGAGTTCCTTAAAAAGGGTATGGCAGCTGCAGTAGGTGCAGCCCTTTTCCCGGGGGCAGTTCTTGCATCTGAACAGGAAAATTCGGAAGAGTGGTATTCCATGCTCTATGATTCCACTAAGTGCATAGGATGTAAATCATGTTCAGTTGCTTGTAAAAGAGTGAATCACCTTCCTCCAGAATTAGAAAAGGACGGCATACATGATGACGCTATCGATTTATCGGCTAAAACCAAGACAATCATCAAACTTTATAAGTCCGATGACGGCAGAAGTACATTTGTAAAAAGACAATGCATGCATTGCCTTGATCCTGCATGTGTATCTGCCTGCCCTGTTAGTGCCATGCGAAAAGACAGGACAACCGGTATCGTTTACTGGAATGGGAATAGATGTATCGGTTGTCGCTACTGTATGGTTGCCTGTCCATTTGAGGTGCCAAAATTTGAATGGGACAACCCAATCCCTCATATAGTCAAGTGTGATCTATGTAAAGACACTTATTTGAAGGAAAAGGGAATTACAGCATGTGCTGATGTATGCCCAACCGGTGCAATTATTTTTGGGAAAAGGGGAGACCTTTTAATCGAGGCTAAAATGCGCATAAAGAAAAATCCTGAGCGATATAACCCCGTAATTTATGGAGAATACGACGGCGGTGGCACTTCGGTCATGTATCTCGCTCCAAAAGGTGTATCATTTCAGGAGCTTGGATTCCCCAGGCTTGAGAAATCGCCTGCTGAAATTTCTGAATCCATACAGCACGGTATCTACGAATCTCTTGTTCCACCATTCCTTGCCCTGGGAGCACTTTATTTCCTTTTAAAGCCCGAAAAAAAGGAGGGCAAAAATGATTCAGGAAAGTAAATACGAAGTCGTTCGTGGAAAAGTCATCACCAGGACATTCCTTTTGTTTACTTTCTTCTTTCTCCTCTCATTGATCCTGCTTGCTGTACGATTCACAAAAGGTCTTGGAGCTGTCACCAATCTTTCTGACGGATATCCATGGGGAATCTGGATTGCGTATGATGTAGTGGTGGGCTCGGCTCTGGGATGCGGAGGCTATGCCCTTGCAATTTTGATCTATATTTTGAACAAACGGGAATTTTCTCCTCTTATGAGAAGTGCACTTCTCACAAGTGCCCTGGGATACACAATGGCAGGCTTTGCTGTGATCATCGACCTTGGAAGATACTGGAACGTCTATGGATTTGCCCTTCCCAACCGCTGGAATCTTTCATCTGTGCTCTTTGAAGTTGCCGTTTGTATCATGACCTACACCCTTATTCTCTGGATTGAGTTGACGCCAGTGATAGCCGAAAAGACGGGATGGAATCGGAAAAAGCTTGAAAAAATAGTCATGGTAGCCGCAGTTATCGGTCTTATCCTCCCTACAATGCACCAGTCGTCCCTCGGGTCAATACAAATTATATCCCTTAAAAAGCTCAACCCACTCTGGCACTCTGGATTTCTACCGTTGTTTTTCCTATCATCAGTAATTCTAATGGGGTATGCAGTTGCCTCCGCTGAATCACTCCTTTCTTCTCTGTATTTCAAGCGCCCATTCGAAATGAATCTCCTGAAAAAACTTTCTATATACATGGTATACATCGGTTTTGGCTGGATTATTCTCAGATTCATCGAGCTGATTTTCTGGGGAAAGATTAGCCTTGTATTCACTCAGGGATTTTATTCATTCATGTTTTGGCTTGAGGTCGCCCTCTTCTTTATTCCATCGTACATGCTCTGGAAGTATCGAAAACAGTTAAGCCCACGAAAAATCTTCGTCTTTTCCATCATCTATCTTTTTGCAGGTGCCCTTTATAGATTCAATGTTTACCTCATTGGCTGGAATCCCGGTAGCAATTGGGTTTACTTCCCATCGATGAGTGAAACTTTAATAACCATTGGAATTGTGTCCTTTGAATTCATGATTTACTTGATTTTTGTCAAAACCTTCCCTGTTTTGCCGGCAAAGGAGGTCTAAATTATGGCAACAAGGTTAAGAATTGACCCTGTTACAAGAATTGAAGGCCATCTCAGGGTCGAAGTAGAAGTTGAAAATGGATATGTTAAAAATGCATGGTCCTCCTCACAGATGTGGAGGGGGATTGAAGTCATTTTAAGAAAAAGGGAACCTGAAGATGCCTGGACAATAACACAGCGTATTTGCGGTGTGTGTACCACTGTTCACGCCATTGCATCAGTAAGGGCTGTGGAAGACGCCCTCAACCTCGAGGTTCCGCTCAATGCGCAATACATAAGGAATATCATAATTGGAACACACGCAATTCACGACCACATTGTCCATTTTTATCATCTCTCTGCCCTCGACTGGGTGGATGTTGTATCTGCATTAAAAGCTGATCCAGTCAAGACGGCCAGGATTGCCCAGAGCCTTTCGAATTGGCCCTATAATGGAGTTTCGGATTTTAAGGCTGTGAAAGACCGGCTAAATAAATTCGTTGCAAGTGGCCAGCTTGGGCCCTTTGCCAATGGATACTGGGGTCACCCTGCCATGAAACTTCCACCTGAAATCAACCTGCTTGCTGTCACACATTATCTACAGGCACTGGAATATCAAAGATATGCCGATTCTGCCTGTGCTATTGTGGGAGGTAAAAACCCGCACATCCAGAACCTTGCCATAGGAGGAGTGGCCAATCCAATAAATTTAAACAATCAGGCAACTCTGAATATGGAAAAACTCATGAAGCTAAAATTCCTTATGGAGAAAGCGGTGAAGTTTGTCAAAGAGGTTTATCTGCCTGACGCAATAGCACTGATGTCGCTTTACCCCGATTGGTTCAGCTACGGCAAAGGTGTTGACAACTATCTTGCTGTTCCTGATTTTCCGCTTGATACGAAGGGAGAGAAATTTGACCTGCCCGGAGGCACAATATTTAACGGTGACCTCAATAACGTTACACCTATAAAATCATTCAAAGACCCGTACTTCAGGGATAATGTAAGGGAAAGCATTTATCACTCCTGGTATGACGGTGACTGGATGAAGCATCCATGGGATGAGGAAACTGTGCCAAATTACACCGGATACGATACAAGCAAAAAGTATTCCTGGACAAAGGCACCGCGGTTTGTGCATGATGAAAAGGTCTATCCCATGCAGGTGGGACCTTTGGCTCAGGTGCTTGTCGGATATGCCCTGAATCATAAATTGATAAAGGAATACGTTGACTCTGCCCTTGAAAAGGCAAGCTCCATAAGTGGCACGAAGTTAACTGTCCATCATCTCAAATCCACGGCAGGTCGTCATCTTGCAAGGGCTATTCGCACTGCCGTTATTGCAGACCTTGTTCAGAAGCACTGGCAGTTGCTGGTGGATAACATAGCCAAAGGAGATACAGAGATTTGGAACGAGTATCACTATCCTGCAGGTGCCATTAAGGGTGTTGGGTTCCATGAGGCGCCACGCGGCACCCTCTCCCACTGGGTGGTTATTGAAAATGGGAGGATAAAGAATTATCAGGCAGTGGTTCCGTCAACCTGGAATTCGGGGCCAAGGGACCACAAGGGTCGCAGAGGGCCTTATGAGGAATCGTTGATCGGGAATCCAGTTGCGGAGGTAAAAAGACCCCTTGAGATTTTGAGAACACTTCATTCCTTTGATCCGTGTATTGCCTGTGCTGTCCATGTTTTTGATAGTGAGAAGAAGGATTCTGTGGAGGTGAGAGTTTTGTAGGTTGAAATGAGGTGGGAGGGGCGCCGAAGGCGCCCCTCCCCCTCATTATTCCCATCATGATTGGCATAATCGGAATCGGTAATATTCTACTCAAAGATGACGGTGTCGGCATCGAAACAGTCCGAAGACTTGATAAAAACTATATATTCCCTCAAAACGTTCAAATCATCGACGGTGGCACCCTCAGCTTTTCCATCCCACTTCATCAGTTTGAAAAAATCATAGTCATCGATGCCTACAGAGATTCCACTAAAAAACCCGGAAAAATCGTAGTGCTGAACCGGAAAGAAATAATGAACGGTGGTATCAAGCAAAAAGTGACATCCCACGACATAAATCTATTTGAATACCTTTATCTCCTCGACCTCAGAGGAGAGGCACCAGAGGACGTGTTTTTTGTGGGCATCGTACCTCAGGATATAGAGACTTCAGGGATTGGTCTTACTGAAACAGTCAAGAAGGTTTTGCCCGAGGTGGAAAGGATAATTATTGAAAAGTTAAAATCATGGGGCATTAGTGTAGATGCACGAGCTTAGTGTAACTCAAAGCCTCATTGATTTGATTCTTGAAGAGGTAGAGCAGCGTTCTATAAAAAGTGTTAAAAAGGTGGGGATTTCGGTAGGGGTGTTCACAACATTTGAGCCCTACGCAATAAATTTTTACTTTGAAACCCTAAAGACAGAGTATCCCCCGCTCGAAGATACCGTACTCGAAATTGAGCTAAAACCTGGAGTATGCAGGTGTCAGGAGTGCGGAAAAGATTTTGAAGTAAAAGAGACAGTTTCAAACCTCCCTCAATGCCCTCATTGTGGGAGCATTTTTCTTGAGATCAAAGAGGGCAGGGAGTTTTTAATAAACTATCTGGAGGTATGACATGCAGATTAAAATTCACAGAAGTGTTCTCGAAAAAAATGAGAATCAGGCAGAAATAAATCGGGAGTTATTTAAGAAACGTAAAACACTTGCGGTAAATGTGATGGGAAGTCCTGGATGTGGCAAAACCACGTTGATTGAATCTCTGGTTAAAACACTGGGTGAGAAGTACAGGATAGGTGTCATTGAAGGGGACTACGCGGGAACAGTTGATGCTGAGAAGCTTGCTGCCTATGGAATTCCCGTTGTCCAGCTTGATGTCAGCTCATGCCATTTGAATGCAGATTTTGTGGCCACTGGACTGAGGGACATGCCCCTTGATAAGGTTGACATCCTCTTTATTGAAAACGTGGGCAACCTGATATGCCCTGCTGAGTTTGACATCGGAGACCTCCTGAAGGTGGTCCTTTACTCTGTGCCCGAAGGGGATGACAAACCGCTGAAATACCCGCTTATGTTCTCTCTTGCAGATGCAGTTGTTGTGACCAAAGCCGACCTTTTGCCGCACTTTCAATTTGATATTTCAAAGGTAAAGGAGTCGATTGCCCGGCTTAACAGCAAATATCAGCTTTTTGAATTTTCGTCAAAGGATAGCGAGTCAATCAGACCAATTGCAGGATTTATAGAGGAGGAATTCAGAAGGCTTGTGGGGGGCTCTCCTGAATTATGAGGAGGAAGTTTATTAAAATCTACGGAATTGTTCAGGGGGTGGGCTTTAGGCCATTTGTTTACAGGATTGCGCGCAAATACGATATAAGGGGATATGTTCGAAACAATTCCAATTCTGTGATTGTAGAGGCAGAGGGGGAGCCCGATTACCTTGAAAAATTCCTCAATTCTCTTTTAAATGACGTACCTCCTGCATCAAGAATTGACAGAATTGAGGTTAAAGACCTGCCCCCTGACGGCTTCAAAGAATTCAAAATCCTTCGCTCTGATAGTGAGAAAGAAAAAGATGTGGTCATACCACCGGACATCGCAATTTGCGAAGATTGTAAGAGGGAGCTATTTGATCCTTCTGACAGAAGATATCTCTATCCCTTCATAAACTGCACAAATTGTGGCCCGAGGTACACCATCATACGAACAATTCCCTATGATCGGCCTGGAACGACTATGTCAGAGTTTCAGATGTGCCCTGAGTGTGAGGAGGAGTATCACAATCCCATGGACCGTCGTTTTCACGCTCAGCCGGTAGCATGCGCAAAGTGTGGACCTCATGTGTGGATGGTTGACCAGAATGGAAATGCCCTGAAAGTTGATTTCAAACATGTAACTGATTTATTAAGAAATGGAGCAATAATCGCAATTAAGGGACTTGGAGGTTTTCACTTTGCATGTGATGCAGCCAATGATGAGGCCGTAAAAAGGCTAAGAAAAATAAAGAACCGGCCCGCAAAGCCTTTTGCTCTGATGGTACCTGATATTTCAGTTGCAAGAAAAATAGCCCATATCGACGAATCAGAGGAAAAGCTCCTCAAGTCGTGGCAGGCACCAATTGTATTGCTAAAAATCAAAGAAGATGCCCCGATATCACCTCTTATTTGCAGCGGTCTTGATACTGTGGGAATTATGCTACCGTACACACCTCTACATCTCTTGATTTTGAATGAATTTGGTAGGCCAATTGTGATGACCAGTGGAAACGTTTCTGATTCTCCAATCGTTTACAGGAATGATGAAGTGCTTTCTCAGTTTAAAGGGAAGGTTGACTACTTCATCCTGCACAACAGGAAAATTCATGTAAGAATAGATGACTCGGTGGCACGGGTAGTGCGGGGAAAAACGCAGCTAATAAGGAGAGCAAGGGGATATGTGCCACTTTACATTGACACCGGTTTGAAAAGACCGGGGACCATTTTAGGGCTTGGAGGATTGCTCAAGAGCACATTTACTTTTCTAAAGAATGGAAAGGCTTACGTGAGCCAGTATTTTGGTGACCTGGACAACTATGACAATTTTGTCTATTACAGGAATACGCTGGAGCATTTTGAAAATGTCTTTGGATTCAGGCCGGATAGAGTTGCCTGTGACCTTCATCCGGGATATCCTACCACTGACCTTGCAGATGAAATGGGACTGCCTGTTGTTAAAGTCCAGCACCATCTGGCTCATATTTTCAGTGTTATCGGAGAAAAACAACTCTACGGGAAAAGAATCCTCGGATTTTCCTTTGATGGAACAGGTTTTGGAGAGGACGGGAAAATCTGGGGTGGTGAGATTTTCCTGATAAACGATTCCAATGTCAGTAGAGTAGGGCATTTCTCATACTTTCCTCTTCCCACAGGTGACTCTGCTATCAAAAATCCCTGGAAGCTCACTGCCACATTTCTCTTAAATCTTACTGGAAAAGTTGAAGATAATCCGTGGTTTGAAGGGCTTAATGAGGATTTGAGGGGAAAAGTGGTGCAGTTTGTCAGGGTAATTAAAGCGAATGAGATTTACACTTCCAGTGTCGGACGGCTTTTTGATGCCTTTGCCTCTTTACTCGGAATTCGTCAAAAAGTGGACTTTGAGGCACAGGCAGCAATGGAACTCGAAGCCATGGCCGATGCCGGTGAAGAGGGTTTTTATGACGTCAAAATTGATGAGAGAATAATCATAGATTCAATGGATTTCTTTGCGAAGGTTTACGAGGACTATCTGGACGGGACACCGCGAGAGAAGATTTCGGCAAGGATTCATAATACTTTTGTAAAAATAATTGAGGAAATCACGGAAATGTTCATGGGGGAATTTGATTTTGTGACAGTTTCCGGTGGTGTATTTCAAAACAGGAGGCTTCTTGAAGGTGTGATTGATTCAATGGGGGATAAAGTAGTATTCAATCAGGAAGTGCCACCGAATGATGGGGGTATATCATTTGGGCAGGCTGTTTATGCTGCCCTGAAGGAGGTTTGATTTATGTGTCTTGGTGTTCCGATGAAGATTCTTTCAGTAAATCAGGAGTTTGGCACTGCCGAGGCAGAGATTTCGGGATTCAGACAGCAGATTAGAATTGATCTGCTTGAAGATGTTCGTGAAGGTGAATATGTGATTGTGCATGCAGGATTTGCGATTCAGAAGATAAGCGAAGAGGATGCAAAGAGTACGCTGGAACTCTTGAAGGACATATTTTTCGATGATGAAATACCTGAGTGAATTCAGAGACAGTAAAGCAGTCAGGAGACTTGTCGAGGAGATACATGCCATTCCACTGGATAGAAAAGTCAAAATCATGGAGGTCTGTGGCACTCATACCATGTCAATTCGGAAGTTTGGAATTCACAGGCTTGTGGAGGAGAAAGTGGAGCTCATTTCTGGCCCCGGATGCCCTGTTTGTGTTACACCGGTTTCCTACATTGATCAGGCAATTATGCTTGCTGAAAGAGACGATGTGATAATTACAACCTTTGGGGATATGCTCCGGGTTCCGGGAACTGAAGGGTCACTCGAAGATAGAGGTCGTGATGTAAGAGTTGTTTATTCACCCATTGAGTCCTTAAAGATTGCAGAGGAGAATCCTCCCAAAAAGGTGGTTTTTCTTGCTGTTGGATTTGAGACAACTGTGCCAACCATAGCAGCGACCATTTCTGAGGCACATCGAAGGGGAATTGATAATTTTTATATTCTGGAAGGGAACAAAATCATGCCTCCGGCAATGAAAGCCCTTTTAGATGATAGAAACATGCAGATTGATGGTTTTTTGCTCCCCGGGCATGTATGTACTGTGTCCGGGTATCTCCAGTACAGGTTCATTGCTGAAGAATACGGGAGAACCGCTGTGGTCTCAGGCTTTGAGCCGGTGGATATTTTGCTGGCAATCAGGGAAATCCTTCTCATGGTGAATGAGGGGAAGCGTGAGATTAGAAATTTATACCCTCGTGCAGTGAGACCTGAGGGGAATAGAAAGGCTATGGAACTGGTCAACA
>WFZT01000069.1 GCA_015489415.1 Caldifarciminota bacterium
GGAAACATTTTGAGTTAATGAATATCTCACGAAATTCGAAACCTGTTGCCATACCCACATGGAAGAAAATCTTTGACAAGATATTTTCATTCAGTATTTTGTTGATCCTCGCCCCATTTTTCCTGATTATAGCTATCCTGATCAAGCTAACATCTAAAGGACCAGTCTTTTATAAGCAAAAAAGAATTGGTTACAAGGGCCGTTATTTTTATCTCTACAAATTCCGGACTATGGTCATCAACGCTGATGAGGTGCTTGAAAAAGTTTTGAGGGAGAATCCAAAACTCCGCGAAGAGTTTCTTACACTTAACAAATTAACTCATGACCCGAGGATAACCAGGATTGGGAAAATCTTGAGAAAAACCAGCCTTGATGAGCTTCCGCAGTTTATTAACGTATTGAAGGGAGATATGAGCATAATTGGACCGCGTCCCATAACAGACAGAGACATTTACATTTATCTGACGAACCTCGATTATATCACGAAACTTCCACCAGGATTGACGGGTCTATGGCAGGTCTCAGGCAGAAATGACCTTCCTGTTGAAGAGAGGGTAAAGCTCGATAGATATTACGTTGATCATTTATCATTCCCACTTGACCTCAAGATACTCTTTAAAACTCTCTTCGTGATTGTCAAAGGTACCGGAGCGTACTGATGGTGTTTTTTGAGGAATGCCCTGTTACAGAACGGCTCAAGTTTGATTATGACAAAGTCTTAATTCGACTGAAGTGTATGAAAATTCACGAATATTCCGAGCCAGGGCAATTCATCGAGATCAAGATACCGGATGGTAATGATCCACTCTTGAGAAGACCTTTCAGCATCGCAGATACTGAAAAGGATGGAGTATGGGTGATTGTGCAGCAAAGAGGCAGAGGCTCTAAAAAGATAGCTGAGGCAGAGAAGCTGGACATTATAGGCCCCCTTGGTACGGGATTTAAAACAACTAAAAAATCCATTCTCGTAGGCGGTGGTTCTGGCATTGCTCCAATTATTTTTTTCTATCGGAAATATCCAGAAGTGGTTGAAAGTGTGATTTTAGGCTTCAGAACTATGCCGGAACTAAACTGGAAGGGAATTTTTAGCGATGAGAAAGTTAAAATAGTTACAGAGGATGGATCATCCGGACTAAAAGGGCTCGTAACAGATTATACAACGATGGATTCATCGAAAATCTACTTTGCCTGTGGCCCAACACCGATGATGAAAGCCTTGAAAAATAAAATATCACCTGATAGATTATATTTTTCACTTGAAAGTTACATGGGCTGCGGAACAGGAATTTGTATGGGATGTGCAGTAAAAAAGACAAAGGGTGACGGGTACTTTAGAGTTTGCACAGAAGGCCCTGTTTTTAGGGCTGATGAAATTGAATTATGAAGAAGTTTTACATTAGAACTTTTGGCTGTCAGATGAACGTATATGACTCCCGTCTTGTGAGGGAGATTCTATTGAGTTCTGGATTTGTTGAGGTCCAAAATCCAGAAGATGCCGATATTGTGCTTTCAAATACCTGCAGTGTCAGGCAAAAAGCAGAG
Source organism: Caldifarciminota bacterium (assembly GCA_015489415.1). Classification (GTDB taxonomy): domain Bacteria; phylum Hydrothermota; class Hydrothermia; order B15-G9; family WFZT01; genus WFZT01. The sequence goes on from WFZT01000069.1 coordinate 1,543, forward strand.
GAGAGGGGAGTCAAATTCCTAAGAGATATGAAAAAGTTGGGGAAAATCACAGTCATGCTTGGCTGTGTGGCTCAGCAGCATGGAGGAGAGGAAGTAATTGAAGGAGTCGACCTTGCCTTTGGTACGCGCAGTTACAGGCTTATACCTCATGCACTTCAAAGTCTTTTAAACGGTTCCTTACTCGAAGAGAGAATAATGGCAAGGGACTTTGGCCTGCTCGAGCTCACTGATGCCCCCTTAAAGAGAAAAGCGACTGGTATCTCTGAGTTTATTAACATAATGCAAGGATGCGACAACTTTTGCTCCTACTGTATCGTACCCTATACTCGTGGCAGGGAGGTTTCGAGACCTGCTGAGCATATTATAAAAGAGGCTAAAAACCTCGAGAAACAGGGAGTTGTTGAGATAACACTACTCGGGCAAAATGTAAATTCTTACTTTGACGGCAGGTTCCAGTTTTATGAACTTCTTCAATTTCTTGACCGAGAGACCAATTTTTTAAGGATTAGATTTACTACATCGCACCCTCGAGACCTTACCTACAGTGTTTTAAGAACCATTGCAGAGTCAAAGAGTATTACAGACTGGATTCACCTGCCTCTTCAAGCAGGTTCCACCAAAATTTTGAAAATGATGCGACGTGGTTACACTAAAGATGAATATATCGAAATCACAAAAAACATCAGAAAAGTCCTGCCTGAGGCCACTATAACAACAGATATAATGGTTGGATTTCCAGGCGAAACTGAGGCCGATTTTGAGGAGACCATTGATGTGGTTAGAACTGTAAAATTTGACCATGCTTTTACGTTTATATACAGTCCTCGTCCTGGAACAGCGGCTGCAAGATTGAAAGATGATGTAACCCCAGAAGAGAAAGGAAAGAGATTGCGTGTCTTAATTGAGGAAGTCAATAAAGCCGCCCATGAGAAAAGGGTTCAAATGATCGGAAAGTTCTACGAATTTCTCGTTGAGGGACACTCGAGGAAGGATAGTTCCCTCTCAGCAGGGCGAAATAGGGGATTTATTAAAGGTGTTATTCTGGGGAATTATCCGGTGGGAACATATCTTCTTGGCAAGGTCATAGATGTAAGAGGTCTTGCGCCGATTGTGAAACCAATAAAAGTTATAGACCATTTCGAGTTGTTTGAAAATGCAACGGTTTCTGTATAAATTCACCGAAGGTATTTCATAAATATAAAAATTCAGCACTCGAATTTTATCGAAACCAGGTTGACAAATCGATATAGCAAACAATATATTTCATCATCAAATAAAAGGAGGTGCGTCGTATGAAGAAGTTCCTAACAATGGTATATATACTCGTCGGGCTCTTTGTCCTCGGTGGAACGGCAAAGGCTCAGGATGTAATCAAGGTCGGAGTGGACCTTGAGATGACCGGAGCGGTCGCTGCGTTCGGTCAGATGACCTGGACAGGTATCCAGATCGCCCACGAGATGCAGCCTACCGTACTCGGAAAAAAGGTAAAGCTGATTTTGGATGATAACAAATCCGACAAGATCGAGGCTGCAAATGTCGCACAGAGGCTTATTAAGAAAGACCACGTAGTGGCAATAATCGGTGCTGTTGCCTCCTCTCACTCACTGGCAATTGCCCCTATCGCTGAGGAAAACCACATTCCTCAGATCACACCTTCTTCAACAAACCCACTTGTTACACAGAATAGAAAGTGGGTCTTCAGGGCATGCTTTATTGACCCATTCCAGGGTGAGATGCTTGCAAAATTCGCAGTAAATGATCTTCATGCTAAGACCGCTGCTGTTCTCACTGACATTGCACAGGACTACTCAGTTGGTCTTTCCAACTTCTTCATTAAGAAATTTACCCAGCTCGGCGGAAAGGTTGTTTCCCACGCATTTTATCAGACAGGTGACCAGGACTTCACAGCTCAGCTCACGGCAATCAAGAAGCTCAATCCTGATGTAATCGTGATTCCTGGATACTACACTGAGATTGCTCTCATTGCCCGTCAGGCAAGGGAGCTCGGGATCAAATCCACCCTTCTTGCAGGTGACGGTGCAGAGGCACCTGAGCTTGTAAAGATCGGTGGAAAGGCGGTGGAAGGTCTTTACTACTCCACGCACTTCGATGAAAAGGCTGTCCAGACAGAGCTTGGAAAGAAATATGTGAAGATTTTCCGCAAGAAATATCACAAGGCTCCAGATGCACTCGGCGCTCTTGGATTTGACGCTTACATGCTCCTTATGGATGCCATAAAGAGAGCCGGAAGTGCTGATCCAGCCAAGATAAGGGATGCTCTTGACCACACCAAGAATTTCGAAGGTGTGACTGGAATCATTACATTGGTTAATGGAAACGCTGTTAAGAGCGGAGTTATCAGGGTAGTTAAGAACGGTAAATTCGTTTACGTGACAACGATTAATCCATAAGTTTGGTGTTAGGGGGGCGAGGGGCTTCGCCCCTCGCCCCCCTAAAAACCTCAATTCTTTTAAAAACTGTTTTCAAACCTCTTTTATAAACCAGGCTTTATCGATATTAAAAGGGGATAAATCTATTTAGAGGTGTAATGAGATGACCTTATCAACATTTATACAGCAGTTGATAAATGGATTTTCGCTGGGTAGTCTGTATGCACTGATAGCCATTGGGTATACAATGGTTTACGGTATCATCCGTCTCATCAACTTCGCTCACGGCGATGTGATGATGATGAGCACCTACTTCGCCTTCTTCGGCTACATAATCTTCCGGATACCCTGGTATATCAGCTTTCCTATCGCCATGATTTTGACAGCGATACTGGGAGTTTTGATCGACAGAGGGGCATACAAGCCTGTAAGAAACGCACCAAGGATTTCAGCCCTTATCACGGCCATTGGTGTTTCCTTTTTCCTTGAGAACTTCGGAATAGTGGTATTTGGTGGGAGACCAAAAGGATTTAAAATTCCGCATCTCTTCGGCGCTATTTTCAATGTGAAAGGAGTAACAATCCCGGCCCTGAGTCTCTGGATTCCATTTTTCACGGCAGTTTTCCTCATTCTTACATTCTATATTATTTACAGGACACGCCGTGGGATGGCTATGAGGGCGATCTCTCGTGATATGGATACTACAAGGATCATGGGGGTAGATGTGGACGGTGTGATTTCTTTCACGTTTGCACTCGGTTCGTTTCTTGCTGCAGCAGGTGGAATCATGTGGGCCATGAAATACCCACAGATTAACCCGTTAATGGGTATCATCCCCGGATTAAAAGCATTCGTTGCGGCTGTCTTTGGCGGAATTGGAAATGTCGTTGGTGCTGCAATAGGTGGAATTCTTCTTGGTGTTATTGAAATTCTGTTCGTTGCTTTCTTCCCTCAGCTGGCAGGTTACAGGGATGCCGTGGCATTTTTCCTGCTAATCGGAGTTCTAATCTTCAAACCTACTGGTATCATGGGGGAGGTTTTGCCAGAATGATTGACAAAAAGCGAATTAGAAACTGGATCCTAACATCGGTGAGTATAGTTTTTCTGTTTTTGCTTTTAGCTTATCTCAACAAACATGCATCCAGCTACGTGATACAGATTCTGAATGTTACGGCGATCTATATCATCCTGACCGTTTCATATAACCTGATCAATGGAATTACTGGTCAGTTCTCACTTGAGCCAAATGCCTTTGTAGCAATTGGTGCTTACACGGCGGCCCTTCTCACGATGACCCCTCAGGAAAAGGCGATGACGTTCATCATTCAGCCATGTATTTCGCCCTTAAATCACATTTCTATTCCATTTCTACCTGCGATTCTTACTGGCGGAGTTGTTACAGCAATTCTGGCATTTTTGATGGGAATACCGGTTTTCCGTGTCAGGGGCGACTATCTTGCAATTGTAACACTGGGATTCGGTGAAATTGTCCGTGTTTTTGCCACGAATCTAATTCCTCTTACAAACGGTGCCCTTGGACTCAAAGGCCTGAGGCAGTACACAAATATCTGGTGGACCTGGGGGACAGCCGTTGTGGTGGTATTTTTCATCGTTGGCCTCGTGAATTCAAGCTATGGGCGGGCAATGAAGGCAATAAGGGAGGATGAAGCAGCCGCGCAGGCTATGGGAATTAATGTTTTCTGGCATAAAATGCTGGCCTTTGTCGTGGCTGCCTTCTTTGAAGGTGTTGGCGGTGGACTTCTTGCACACTTGCTGACAACGATTGACCCGAAACTCTTTACCTTCTTCCTCACATTCAATCTGCTTATCATGATTGTGGCAGGTGGTCTCGGAAGTACCACAGGAGCTATAATTGGAGCAATTATTTTCGCTTGGGGTTCAGAGCTCTTGAGATGGATGGAAGAGCCACACGTGATTTTTGGCCTTCATACACCAGGGATCCCGGGCATGAGAATGGTAACTTTCTCCGTCCTGTTGATATTACTGATGATCTTCGCAAGGAATGGAATTATGGGAAGGAAGGAGTTCTCCTGGGATGGTCTATTTTCATTCATTAACAGGAAAGTTTTGAGGAGGGCATAGCATGGCTGCCATTTTGAAGACCGAAGGAATTGTAATGAAATTCGAGGGTTTAACGGCAATTAACAACCTGAATATTGAGATTCAGGAGCACCAGATTTACGGATTGATTGGGCCAAACGGAGCCGGAAAGACAACGGCTTTCAACGTGATTACTGGATTCCTTACTCCAACAGAGGGAAAGGTCTATTTCAGAGGCGAAGATATCACTGGACTCAAGCCCAATAAAATAACCAAAAAGGGTATTGCGAGGACTTTTCAGAACATCAAACTTTTCCCTGAAATGAGCGTGATCGAGAACGTGATGACTGGATTTCATATCCACAGAAAGTTTAGCTTTTTTGAAGCGATGTTCAGGCTGCCAAGATTTTTTAAAGATGAAAACAAGATGTATCATGAGGGAATGGAATTACTTGACCTTGTAGGGTTGACAGAGTTTGCGCACGATCAGGCGGGTAGTTTGCCCTACGGTCATCAGAGAAAGCTCGAAATTGCCCGTGCTCTCGCCACACACCCCACAATGCTTCTGCTCGACGAGCCGGCCGCCGGCATGAACCCGCAGGAATCTTCCGAGTTGATGGATTTGATAAGGAAGCTAAGAGATGAAATGAATCTGACGATTTTGCTTATTGAGCATGATATGAAGGTTGTCATGGGTATCTGTGAATGGATCAAGGTGCTTGACCACGGTGAGGAAATTGCAGAAGGTACACCCGAGGAGATCAGGAATAATCCAAGGGTGATCGAGGCATACTTAGGGGAGGCGAGGA
>WFZT01000070.1 GCA_015489415.1 Caldifarciminota bacterium
AAATTAGATATCGAGAAGATTCTGAGGCTTCCGGTGTATTGTTCCGATCCTACCTACGAGGCATGGAAATCATTTCTATTTTCTAACTTGGGTTTCACAAATTTTTCCCGTTCCGATCCTACCTACGAGGCATGGAAATAAACCAATATCACCAAATCCTATATAATCATGACTTTCGTTCCGATCCTACCTACGAGGCATGGAAATGAATAGACTATAAAAGCCCAGCCGTTTTGAGTTGGTGTTCCGATCCTACCTACGAGGCATGGAAATTATGTTTGGAAACATGAAATAAAATGGTATAAGAGAGTTCCGATCCTACCTACGAGGCATGGAAATCCGGAAGACCCAGAAAAGATAAAGGAACTTGATGTAGTTCCGATCCTACCTACGAGGCATGGAAATACGGTTTTATCCACACCGTACACGGAGTTTGACAGGGTTCCGATCCTACCTACGAGGCATGGAAACTCCAATCCTCTTTTAAGACAAATACATACGGCAATGTTCCGATCCTACCTACGAGGCAAAAAATTTGGTCTATCTTCTCTGACTCATTGACCTTCTGAGATTGCTTTGAAGATAAAAAATTTTGGGATTTTGAAACGTCCTCCACGCGGTTTTGCCCACAAACGAAGTTTGTGGGCAAAACCGCGAAAATACATTCACCCCACCATCAAAAACCATCCCTTCCCATCCCTCCACCCCCAATTCTTGTTTGAAAGCTCCCCATTCGTTAGAATTTTCGACATGACCCTGAGGAAAAGACTTTCAATCTACACCATAATTCTCGTAGTGGTTTTCATCACTACCGCCACCGGAATCTATTACGTCATCTCCACAAACTCCCTCAAAAAGGAACTCTTCTCTCAGGGTGAACTCATGGTCCAGCAGAACATCCTTCTACTTGATGACTTCTTTAGTAATGCAAGGAATATCACCGAGGCTATTGCAGCCAGCGAAAAACTCAAAAACTACCTCCTCAACCCTTCAAAAACCCTGCAACTTTCCCTCGAACAGGAGTTCCTCCAGATTTATAAAAAAATTGACATTATCCAGGCAATTAGACTTGTAGACACTTCTGGTCACATTCGTGTGTTTATCAAGGAAGGCGAAATCTTATCAGAAAATCCGCGTTACACAAAAATCAGCCTTTCTCACAAAAAATTTTTCATAAAAGCGAGGAATTACAAAGGCAAAGGAGTCATTTTCTCTAATATGGAACGCGGAAAACTCCCCAACGAAGAAACCTTCTGCCCCTCAATGGTTAGATCCATAAAACCCCTCACTCGCAATAATCAAAGAATTGGATACCTTGTCATAAATTTCTGGGGTGACAAAATCGGTAGTACACTGAATCTAAACAAAGACCCGGAGAGAAAACACTCATTCCTTGTCGAAATCAACCTCAGAGACTCTACAAGGAATGGCATTTTCCTCTACCACTGGAACAAAAAATACGAATTTGCTAATCAATTCAGAACCGGTTATACATTTCAGGGAATGTACGGCCCCGACCTCTGGCAAAAATTAACATCTCACAAATGCGGAGTTATGAGATTAAAATCGGGGGATTTCATGTTTTTCGATACATTCTATCCTTACAAAGATTCTCTGCAGGCATGGAAAGTCTGCTCAATCCTCAACCATGATCAATTCTTCAAAAGTGTAGTTTACATCAAAAGATTTTACTTTCTCATTGTCCTTGTATCTATCGTTTTTGTAATAATTTTCTCGCACTCTTTCAGCCGAAAATTTACAAACCCCATCTGGCAAATCCTTGGACAACTCGAGAGAATTGGCAGGGGAGACCTCTCAGGGATAGACCCCATAAAAGGGGATTACGAAATTGAAATAATCTCAAAAAGCATAAGCAGCATGGTGGAATCCTTAAGAAAATACATTGAGGAACTCCATGACACTCGCAAAAAGCTTGAAATGCTTGACAGACTTTCATCTCTGGCTACCCTCTCAGCAGGTCTGGCCCACGAACTCAGCACACCACTTAATTCGATAATATTGATATCCGAAATGCTCGCAGACGAGCTCGAAGGAGAAAAGAAAGACGACGTTCTGACTATAAAAAATCAGGCAGAAAGATGCATGAAAATAATTCACAGCCTGAGAGAGTTCTCCGCACGCAAACTCGAAGACGAGCACATTGAACTTATTCGACTTGGGGAAGTAATTAAAAAATTGAAGCCATTACTCGAGTTCTACGCCTCAAAATTTAACTTTGAAGTCAAACTTCAGGATACCGGTCTCATCAAAGGTAATCGCATTCAGATTGAGCAACTCATAATAAACCTGGTGATAAATGCGGTGGACGCCCTGAAAAGCACAAAAAATGGGGTTATAAGGCTGGAGACATTTAATGAAAACGGACATGTTGTCCTGAAAATTGAGGATAACGGTGAGGGAATTTCCAACGAGCACATAAACAGGATTTTCGATCCGTTTTTCACAACAAAGGATGTGGGGAAAGGAACAGGTCTTGGCTTATCTATTGTTCACGGGATCATAAAATCCCACGGTGGGCATATCGACGTAAAATCCGAGAAAGGCAGGGGGACTATTTTTATCATAAGATTTCCGGAGGCAAAAAATGAAAATTCTATTAATTGAAGACGACGCTGTATTATGCAAAACGCTCGCGAAGATCCTGAGAAAGTATCATCACGTGGATGCATTCACAGACTCTCAAAAAGCGCTAAACCACCTTTCGTCCACTACTTATGATGTAGTTCTAACAGATGTTCGTATGCCTGGAGTCTCTGGCATAGACATTTTACAGCATGTCATGACTCATTCACCTGGCACGCATGTAATTTTATTTACGGGATACGGGACGGTTGATGAGGCGGTTCGTGCCATAAAAATGGGAGCATACGATTACATTCTGAAACCAATCGATACCACTTATCTCCTTTTGAAGCTTGAAAAGCTTGAAGAGATGAACTGCGATTTCCTTGCAAAATCTGAAGTCAATCTTGTGTATCAAAGTCAGGCAATGAAGTCCGTCGTGGATATGGCCCTCAAAGTGGCTCAAACTGATTCCACTGTGCTCCTAACTGGCGAAACCGGCGTGGGGAAAAATCTTGTTGCAAAACTCATTCATCTGAACAGCAAAAGGAAATCGAGGAAATTCCTCTCGTTTAACTGTGCGAATCTTCAGGAATCTCTCTTCGAGGGAGAATTATTTGGATATCGCAAGGGGGCATTTACGGGCGCAGTGAATGATAAAAAGGGCATTATCGAGCTTGCTCACAGGGGAACACTGGTGATTGACGAAATAACCGAAATGCCAGTGAACATTCAGGCAAAATTTCTAAAATTCCTCGAGGAAAAGGCCTTTTTTAAGCTCGGAGATAATGAACAAACCCGGGTTGATGTTAGAATAATTGCTATCACAAACAAAGACATTGAATCAATGGTGAAAAGTGGAAAGTTCAGGGAAGACCTGTTTTACAGAATAAATGTTTTCAGGATTCATATCCCACCTTTGAGGGATAGGAAAGAAGACATTCCTGTTCTTGCTCGCTATTTTCTTGATAAATTCAAAGAGATAAATCCAGGAATTACTGGAATTTCCGATGAAGCAATGGAAAAGCTCATGGCCTACGATTACCCCGGGAATGTGCGGGAACTCTCAAACATCATTGAAAGGGCGATGATACTTTCGAGAAGTGAGAGGTGGATTCTTCCCCATCACATAACAACTCTTTTTGGCAGACCACAGGTAACGAACCTGAGTCTTGATGAGCTAACAAGACGACATATTTTATCGGTACTTCAATTTACCGGAGGGGACAAATCAAAAGCCGCGAAGATACTTGGAATTGACCGCTCTACCCTGTACAGGAAGCTGAAGGAGTATGGGATAGAGGTATAGATAGTCGGGAGTGACCAATTGAGTCTGTTCGAAAGTTCATTCTTTAATATCTACATTTGGGAAACAACTGAACCTAAGTTTCCTCTCTCCCACGCAGAGCGTGGGAGAGGGTTTTAAAAGGGTGACACTCCGCTTGAAGATTAGAAGTTTAGGATAACGATCTCATGTAGGGTTGAAAAGGGAGTTTGAATACTCATTTTATACGAAAACTTTGAATTATGTTGCCCCTCTCCTTTTATCCTCTCCCCGCAAGTATTTATGCGGGGAGAGGAGTATTTTGCGTTTGGAAATATTCGGCTCCCAGGTCGATTTTCGAAGGGCTTTAGGTAGGGGGTTACGTCAGAAACTTTCGAGTGTTATACTACGATAGAGTCATTAGACAGAAATCCTTAAATTCAATCTTTCATCATTTCCTCCATCCCTGGGAATGAAATGGGCAGGGAGATTCCTCTTTAAATTCCAGATAAATTGAAATTCTTCGAACACACTTTGACCAATTAAATTTAGAAATTTTTGCATTGATTATCGAGGCGTTCACTGATTCGGGATTGTTTAGAACAGAGTGGTAGGGTATGTAGAAACGTTATTGGTGCCGCCGCAAGCTTCGCTTGCGGCGGCACCAACAAAAAACGGCATTCCACTCGAATAGAATTTCTTAAACCCCACAAAAGATATTTTCCCCAACCAAAATCAAACCACCACTGATCAACCTGGTCAGCTCTTTTATCTCCGAAAGTTTAGCCCTTTCAACTAACCCAAACTTTATCAGTTGCTTCTTGTGTAGATTGAGATATCTTTTTGTTGCATTCTGCGACATAATTGACACCAATCGTCTCATTTTAAGACTGATGGCATCCGAAATCCCCTAATTTACTTACAAAGCTGTGGCAGAAAAATTGCATCTCACTCTCCGACAAAAGGAGGTGAAGTGTATGAAAAAATTACTGGCCCTGTTATTAGTTTTTACCGTGCTACACGGCTATGATGCAAAATCTTCCTGCGTAAAGTGCCATTCCAATAAGGAGCTTCTGAAAAAACTCGGAGCTCCTCAAATGTACATGGACCCAGCACAGGTCGATAAGGAAGTCAATATGAACGGAGTTCCCAAATGCGTTGACTGTCATCTTGGTAACAATAAAACCATGGACATGAAGAAAGCCCACAAAGGTATGCTGAAGCCATTCTACGCCGCCATCGGTAAAACCCTTAAATACCAGTATGTTGATCGAAGCGTTACCAACTACGATCGCATACTTCCAAAAGGGAAGAAAAGATTTAAAGTTCTCATGCGTAAGCCCACCTCTGAGGCAAAAAAGAAATACCACATCAAAAAACTCATGCAACTCTTTTATCATGACAGGGACACGGCAACATTTACATTTAACATAAAAATTGCCCAGAAGACCTGCGGAAAATGTCATTCAAAAGAGGTAAATGACTATAAGCACACCTCTATGGCACTTTCACTTTATCAAAGGGCATACACGGACTGGACAAAATCACCTCCAGGCCCTCAAAACTGCGGAGTCTGGTTTGCTGACAATTACCAGACAATAAAAGGAAAATGTACGAGAGATTACACAGAAAAAATGGCAAAATCAGCTACGAGGGGATGTAACAAGTGTCATACTTCATGTCTTGATTGCCATTATGCTGGATATAAAAAATCCGTGACAAGCCACAAATTCCTCTCAGAGCCAGAGCCTATGTCATGCTACGGTGGAGGGAGAGGAACCATCTGCCACGCAGGTCCAATGGATCGCCGTCGTGGTGCTGGTTATATGAGACAGGAGTTTGCTTTCCCGGTAGGAGAACTCCCAACCGACGTACATAATAAAAATGGTGTCACATGCCTCGATTGTCACGAGCCTCACAACCATGACTGGGGTCACCTTGCTTCAGCAACTGCACGCAACTCCTGCTCAAAATGTCACGAGGAAATAGTTGATGCTGTTAAAACCGGCATTCACAAGAATGTTGACTGCACTGCGTGCCACATTCAAAAAGTCGGGGCCTATCAGTTCACATTTTGGGGCCCCGGAATATTTGTTGGCATGCCCAACGTTTTTACAAAGCACAAGCAGTATTACGGTGTGAGAAGTATGCCTCTACTCGTCAAACACCCGACGCGTAAAGTCTGGATACCGGTCAAACCCTATCCTATGGCCGTTATGAACATCTCCGAGGATGTGAAACCCACCGGACTTATGGTAAGGTCTATTCCTGAGGAGAAAATTAAGGGACATCCCGAAGTTGGAGAGCCTAAATTTTTGAAAGTCAAGCGCTCACCAGACCAGATAAACGACATGTACATAATAACTGGCACGTTTGACGGGCTTAAGAAAAACAATAAAATGCTCGCATGGATTCAGATGGATAAGATGTCCCACGC
>WFZT01000071.1 GCA_015489415.1 Caldifarciminota bacterium
TCAGACCAATGACATTGTCAATGGTGTTTTTGTAGAGCAAAACCTTGTTATAATGCAGTTTTCTAACGTTTTCTATAATCCTTTCTCTGGGAGTATCCACAGGGAAAAACGGGAATTTGTGTGTCGGTATCATGATATCCTCGGCATCAAGGTCGTAGAACCTCAGTGCTTTTTTAAGCAGCAGTAATTGCTCACTCTCAAATCCTTTCTCCTCCGCATATTTCTCTAACTCTTCCTCAAAAGAGACCCTGTCACTTTTTACCCTCGCTATGGATAGTCTTAGAGCAGCATCAAAAAGTTTGACTACAGGATAAAAAGTCAGGTAGGTGAAGTAAATCAGGAAGCTAAAAGTCTTTATGATGCTGAATTTTCTCGAGATGGCGTAGGATTTCGGGAAAATTTCACCAAGAAATACTATAACAAGTGTTGTAATAATTCCGGCGGCAGCGACAGCGAGGTTTGAGGATAGTCCCACCCTTCTTGTGTAGTTCGTCAGAGTTGTTGCGGCAAGTACGGAAAATATGTTGATACCTATTAAAATGCTGATTATAACTTCTCTGTCTCGCCAGACAAAGAAATTTAGTCTCGATTTGGGAATGGCGTCCTGAATTTTTATTCTGTCAGAGCCGATATAAGAAATTTCGAAAGCCGCGTAAACTGCCACGAAAATTATGGATATGATGAAAATCAGCAGATTAATCATTTTATGGTTACCTTCACCTTGTCCGGCGATTCACCCTCTTTCGAAAGTATTTCGAAGATCACACCATTTATCTCCACCTTTTCCCCCTCTGTGGGTACATAGCCGAGGTTGTCGAGAATGTAGTTCGAAAGGCTGCCGTAATAACCGAATCTTCTGCCACTCAAGCGTTCGAGAACCGAAATGGAGATGTCACCGCTCAGAAGGTATGAATTCTTACCTATCTTTTTAACCTCCTCGAGTTCCTCAGATTCAAAGTCACTTCTGATCTTCCCCAGGAAGTGTTTGTAAGCGTCTTTCATTGTAACAACTCCCTCTGTGCCACCATATTCGTCCACCACAATTGCCATTTGAGTGGGAGTATCCGTAAGGGTTTTGACCAGGTCAGGAAGGTCCATAGTCTCAGGTACAAATAGAGGCTCCTGCATAAAATCACTGAGTGGAGAATCACCGGGAATCTTCAGAATTTCCTCAATATTCAGTAAATCTACGACTCCCACAATGTCATCTACATTATTCCTGAAAACAGGGAATCTTGAGTGTCTTGTTTTTCTCATTTCTTCCATGGCATCTTTGATGGTCGCATCATGAGGGAGTGCATGGATATCTTTTCTTGGTGTCATTATGTCGGAGACCTTAATTGATAAAAACTCGACGCTGTCCTCGAGTAGTTCAAGCTCCTCTATTCTCAGGAAACCTTTTGCTGTTTCAACTATATTGTAGACTTCTTTTAGAGTTATCGGCTCAATCTCTTTTGATTTCTCATCGCTTTCAAATATTACTCGCATCCACCTGCCAAGTGGCTTGACTATGGGATAAAAAAAGAAATAAAAGGGATAGATTAAAACCCACGAAAGGGAGGAAAATGTTAAGGGATACTGGAGAGCGATGATCTTTGGAGTGATCTCACCAAAGATCAAAAGTAAAAGAGTAAAGACCGCCACATCAATTATCGTGAGCGTACTCTCGCTCAAGTGATGTCCGACTAAAAGATTGGTGATAAATACTGAAAAGATAGATGCGGCAAAGGCATTGACCGCCGTATTGCCGAGCAGAATCGTCGAGAGCAGAGTGTAGGGTCTCGAAATTAGATAATTTAGGAGCGAAGCTACTTTTCTGCTCTTTAAACGCCTGAGACGAGTCTTTGGTAGAGAGAAGAACGCGACTTCAGAACCAGAAAATACGAAAGATAGAAAGATCAGCAGGACGATTAGTAGTATTTCTTCCATTTTTCAAGATATTTTTCCTCTTTTTGCTCCATAATCCTTGCATCGTCTTCTTTCTCGTGGTCATAACCAAGGATGTGGAGTAGCCCGTGGAGTGCGTACCTCGTTAGTTCAAAATAGACATCCCATCCGTATTCTCTTGATTTTTCTTCTGCCACCCATGCCGAGATATAAATTTCACCCACATCTCCAAGGTTGAAAGAAATTACATCAGTGGGTCTGTCCCGACCTAAAAACTCCCTGTTTATCTCCTGAATGCGTTTGTTATTTACGAAAATTATGTTAAATTCCTGGGGACTGTCATCGCCCTCTTCACTAAGGACATCGCTCAAGAAGTCTTTGAGGGCATTTTTGTATTCCTTTGGTATCTTAATTTTTCTTTGAGTGTTGTAAATATTGATCATTTTTTCTCTTTCGGGTACTCGATTCTTGGATGGAATTGACTTAAGAGTATGGGATATATGGCCTCCGCGATTTTATCAAGGTCTTTTCTCGTAATATCCGCCTCATCGAGCTGTCCATCCTCCAGTTTTGCACGGATTATCTCGTGGATAGTTTCTTTCAGGGTTTTCGCTGTTGGATTTTTCAGGCTTCTTACTGCAGCTTCCACGCTATCTGCTATCATGCAAATGGCCTCCTCCTTGGTTGAGGGCTTGGGGCCTGGATATCGGAAATCTTCCTCTTTGACTCCCTCACCCTCCATCTGTTTGGCCTTGACGTAAAATGGCACAAGCAGTGACGTCCCGTGGTGGGTCTTGATAATCCTGATGATTTCATTGGGTAAGCCGTATTGCTCGGCAAGCTCAACCCCATCTTTTACATGAGATATGATGATGAGGGCGCTCATTCGAGGTGATAGCTTGTCATGTGGATTCTCCATTCCAATTTGATTTTCGATAAAATACTGCGGTTTTTTCACCTTTCCAATGTCGTGGTAATACGCACCGACGCGAGCGAGCAAAGAATTTGCGCCAATTGCCCGGGCTGCTGCATCGCAGAGATTCCCGACATTTATGCTGTGGTTAAAGGTTCCAGAGGCTTTCTCTGAAAGCTCACGGAGCAGGGGATTATTTAGGTTCGATAGCTCAAGCAGGAAAAAGTCTGTAGCTACACGGAAAACCCTTTCGTAAAGTGGTAAGATTCCCACAACAAATACGCCGGAGAGGAATGCGCTGAAGAGTGCTGCCTGGATTAAAGCCGGTACATTGTAAACTCTGTTCCCATACATGAGCTCGATAAATATAGATGTAATGAACGAAACCACGAAAAGTGTGACGATAACATAATAAATCTGGAATCTGGAGCGGAAGCTTTTTGTGGTGAATATGGATGTCCACCCCAGAAACAGGTTGTATAGAAAAATCCCAAATGAGTTAAAAGGAAAGTAGAAAGCAAGGATGATTGAAAGAAGCATGGTGTAAAAGAGAGAGGGTTCAAAACCAAGGGCCACGTTGAGCAGTATCGAATAAAATGGAATCAGCGTGATAAAATAAGAGGCATGGATATTTCTCACAAGATAGGCCCCGAGCAAAACTATTAGTGCGGAGACACCGATAACTATTAGCTCTCGCCAGTCAGGATTTTTTTGAATGCGGTCACTGAAATAGATTGTACCGAGCAAAAAGATCGCGATAAGAATAAAGAGGTCTGCAATCCAGCGTGCAGAGGTGCCATGGTAGGATTTCATTTTTTCTTTTAAAACCTGAAGCTCCTCGTAGGTTTGTGGAGTGATGAGCTCGTGCTTTCCAATGATTTTCTCGCCCTTTTTCACCTCAACCTTGACAGGAGAAATTTTCGCAAGCGCCTCATTTTTCACCTTATTGGTGAGATTTTCATCGTATTTGAGAGAAGGAAAAAGAATTCTGCTCGAAATGTTTAAGAAGATTTTCCTCTCCGCCGGATTTTCAAAGGTTTGAACCGCGATTTTGTTTAATTCCTTTAAAACTTCATTCCTGTCTTTTACCTCTTCGATGGGAAAGACCGTTGTTCTCGTGCCCCTGACAATGGCAACCTTTCGAACTCCAATAACCTTGAGAAAGTGTTTATCACTCAGAACGCCCCTTTTTACATAATCAAGCACATAATTTCCAGAGAGTTCGAGTATCCATTTCCATCTGTTTTCTGAAAGTCCATCCCTGAAGGTCCCGTTTTTGCTGATAACATCAAGAGTTGTTTTAACAGATTCAACCGCTGATGAGTCAAAAATAAAATACGCTGGTAGCTCGCTTAAAACCTTATCCCTTTCCTTTTGGAGCTCTTCAGGTGTTTTGTAAATCTTAAAATCTACAGGTGAGGTAATTTCTACGGGGCTTATCTTTCCCACCTGTATCTCTCGTATCATAGTGAAGTGTTCACGGGGAACAAAATACAGGGTAATAACGAACAGCACCAGAATGAAAAGGAATCTGGTAACTGTGGCTAATCTCCAGGGGAGTTCACTCTTTCTGGTATTTCTCATACGCCTCCACGATGTCTTTAACGAGTCTGTGCCTTACCACGTCCTCAGGCCCAAATCTGATAAATGCGATACCCGGGACTGACTTTAAAACTTTCTGAATTTCTACAAGCCCCGAGTCAACATCCTTCGGCAAATCTATCTGGGTGGTGTCCCCGGTTATCACAACCTTGGAACGGGGACCAAGACGCGTGAGGAACATCTTCATCTGCACAGACTTCGTGTTTTGCGCCTCATCAAGAATGACGAATGCATCGGAAAGTGTTCGTCCCCTCATGTAGGCAAGAGGCGCAATCTCGATGACTCTTCTATCTGTGAGCCTTTTTATAGCATCAGGAGTCATCATCGAATAGAGGGCATCGTAAAGTGGGGTGAGATAAGGACTTATTTTCTCCTCATAATCCCCGGGAAGGAATCCGAGCGATTCCCCGGCCTCAACTGCTGGTCTTGTCAAAACGATCTTTTCCACCCTCCCTTCTCTCAAATACTTAATAGCCATGGCAACGGCAAGGAAAGTTTTACCTGTGCCTGCAGGGCCTACCCCCACAACAATATCATTTTCTTCGATCGCCATTAAATATTTCAGCTGATTCTCCGTTCGAGGAATAATGGTCTTTTTGGGGGTTTTAATGGCATATTTTTCGAATTTTTTCTCATCCGTGTCCATTCTCTCACCCTTTACATTTTCTATGGCTTTTTTCACATCCTCTTCCCGTAAAAAACCTGCTTTTTTAAGCTTTGCCTTGAGCAATAAAATGAGCTGCTCAATTTTTTCAAGCTCTTCAGGCGTTGAGGAAGAAACAAAGATTTCCTCACCACGCAGTACAATCCTTCCTTTAAAACTCTTTTGAATAAGCTTCAGATTAGAGTCTCTAACACCCGTAAATCCTGAGATGTTCAATCCTTCGAGTGATATCTTTTTATCCTGTTTCGTACTCAGCTTTAACAATCACCTCCGTAAGAAGGTTTATATTAAAGGCAAATCAATTTTTTGCAATGGCCCTGCCGTATTTAAAAATATCTCCTGCAAGATAAATGTCAATCTGTACTTTGCTTGGCTTTTTTGCCTGAACTTCAAAATTCTTAGTCAGATTTTTAATTTTACCTGTCAGGAAGTCTATTTCAACCTTATCTCCTGATTGAAATTTGCCCTCCTCGACCAGCTTTGATAGTCCAGGAAACTCAATTAATGGCATGCCGGAGTTTATGGCATTTCTTTTGTAGATCGCACCAAAAGATTCGCCCACAATGGCGCTGATCCCAAGCGCTTTAAAACAGTCAACGGCATGCTGGCGGGATGAACCGGCCCCGAAATTGCGTCCCACAAAGAGAATATCTCCAGGCCTTGCTTTATTAGGGAAATCCTCCCAGCCTTCAAGGTTGCCAAAGGCGTATTTCCCCATTTCCTTTATGTCAGTTATATGAAGGTGTGCGTTGTGGTATATCTGATCAGTATCAATATCTTCGATGAGTTTGCCATTCCTATCAGTTATCACCCATATCCTTCCCTTAAATTTTGTCTCTCTCATAATCAACTCCTGTTGTTTTTATTTATGCTACCATCAATCGCATGGAATTTCAAATCGGCTGGTTGACCATTAATGAAGTAATAATGTAAAATCAAAGGACTCATGAGACGAATTGTCCCACTATTGATGATACTACTTATAACGGGTTCCTGTACCTTCAGGAAAACCAGGAAGGTCATGAGCGTTGATGAAGTTTATACCCGGGCCATGACCTACTTTCAGAAGGGAAAGTATTCCAAAGCCATCACCTATTTTAACAAAATCCTCTACGAATATCCCCGCAGCAGATATGTGGACGATGCCCAGTACTATCTTGCCGAATCTTACCTCAGATCAAAGGATTGGGATAACGCTATTAATGAGTTTAAATTTTTTATTCAGCAGTTCCCCAACAGTGAGTATTTTGAGAGGGCTTATATAGGTTTGATAACAGCATACATTTCCAAAACCCCAAATCCTGAGCTTGACCAGTCGGATACGAAGAAGGGCATTAGGATTGCACGAGATTACCTCTATGAGCATCCAAACACGAAGTATCGTGAGGAGATTAAGGCTCTGATCAGGCAGGGAGAAGAGAGACTTGCCCTTAAACTCTATCTCATTTCGGAGACCTACAGACATTTAAAGCAGTACAGGGCTGAGAAAATTTACCTCGAGTATCTACTTGATCAATATCCACAGGCGAAAGTAGCCCGGAAGGCGAGAGAAAAACTTGCAGAGTGTAATAAGAGGCTTAACTCTATTGGGAAAACTGCATCCACGGGGAAATATAATCCAAAGGGATGAAGCTTGGAATCTTAGGGGGGCGGTTTGACCCTGTTCATATAGGTCACCTGATTGTTGCCCAGGATGTTGCAGAGATTCTTGGACTGGAAAAGGTTATTTTTCTCGTTAGCTACAACCCACCCCATAAGAAGGCGATAGCGGATTTTGAGGATAGGTTTAATATGGTGAGGCTGGCGGTGAAGTCGCGAAGCGACTTCACCGCCAGCCCGTTTGAAAAACAACTTAACCTACCCCGTTCATACACAGTCGAAGTCCTGAAAGAGCTAAAAAAATACTATCCCAACGATTCCCTCTACTTTCTCATAGGGATGGATCAATACGTAAAAATCGATACGTGGTATAAACCGCTTGAAATATTTCACTACGCACATCTCGTTGTAATGGAGCGAAAAAGCTCCACACACAAGCGTGAGAAAATTCACCCCAAAATCATATTTGTAAAGCAGAGAGAGATAGACATTTCTTCCACAGAAATAAGAACAAGAGTCAGACTTGGAAAATCCATAAAATTCCTTGTCCCGGAGCCGGTAGAGAAATATATTTTGAAAAGAAAACTCTACGCAGGCATTAAAAGCAGGGTCTACTAACGATCATACCTTGCTTTCGAGGGAAAAATCATCCCCACAAATTTGTTTGTAGAAGAGCGCTTACCACTTGAAATCTATAAACTCAAGATCCCGTTCCTTATCTCATTCCCTCCGCGAAAGAAATTTTGCGGAGGAGAAAGTTTTTGGGTGGCAAATGAATTGCTGTATATATCAAATCCGGATGCACTTTCCAACCAGGCTCATCTTCACGGATTTCACAATGTACCTTCATTGATACCACCCGATTGTGGGGTGAATAGGAAAATGCCGATAGCTCGCGGAGCAAGTGAGATGAGGTATCAACAGATATTCCATCCCCCACAAGCTTTGCTTAAGGGGAGAGCACTCCACATTATAACTTCGAATGATCGAAACGATTTTTAAAATCTTTTAACTACATTGACACGCCATGAATATGTCAGGATTCACGTGAGCCTGTTCGAGAATTCCCCTCCTATCCTCTTCCCACGCACTTCGTGCGTGGGAGGAGGAACAAGGTGGGGGCAAATTTTTCTTCAAAAATCAAAGGATTTGAGATTTTTTCGACCAGGCTTGGATTCCCATGGTCTTTACCAGATTTTTGAAATATAATTTACGCCATGAATGCCGTTGCGGTGATAATTGGTGGAGTAGTAGGTGCCATCCTGAGATACTGGCTGTCGGAATTGCCTTATAGATACCTTGGCCCATATTTTCCCTACGGAACACTGCTTGTTAATACGCTTGGAGCATTTGTGATTGGTTTTTTGTGGGGAATTTCAGAGGTTATTACTATTCGGCCGTTTGCAAGGTCCATGATTTTCATTGGTATGATAGGCTCTTTCACCACTTTCTCTACATTTATGCTTGAAACGTTCAATCTTTTAAGAGAGGGTGAATTCCAGTACGCCCTTTTAAATTTTCTTGTTAGCAATTTCCTGGGACTCGCATTCGTGTTTTTAGGGTATCTTTTATCTGTCGCATTTTTAACCGCCTGGAGGTGATTTATGAAATTACCGGAGGAAGGAGTTCTTTTGAGAATTTTTATCGGAGAGAGGGATAAGTATAAGGGGAAGCCCCTGTATGAGCAGATCGTCAAAAGAGCACGTGAGCTGGGGCTTGCCGGTGCCACAGTTGTGAGAGGAATTATGGGGTTTGGGGCAGAAAGCCGAGTTCATAGTGCCAAAATGCTGAGACTTTCCGAGGACCTTCCCGTCATTATCGAAATTGTTGATAAATCCGAGAGGATTGACCTACTCTTACCTTTCCTGGACGAGGTGGTTCAGGAAGGCTTGATCACCATGGAAAAGGTGAAAGTTATCAAATACAGGCATTCAAAGCAAACTGAATGATAAAATTTGAGCCTGTCTTCTTTGATTCAATGGGGGCAAAAAGTACCGCTACTTTAGTTGAAACCCCTGATATCAAA
>WFZT01000072.1 GCA_015489415.1 Caldifarciminota bacterium
TTTCCATGCCTCGTAGGTAGGATCGGAACGGGAAAAATTTGTGAAACCCAAGTTAGAAAATAGAAATGATTTCCATGCCTCGTAGGTAGGATCGGAACAATACACCGGAAGCCTCAGAATCTTCTCGATATCTAATTTCCATGCCTCGTAGGTAGGATCGGAACCAATACCCTTGCATTCGGATTAGCCGGCAACGGAGATTTCCATGCCTCGTAGGTAGGATCGGAACAAGGGATTCTCCAGGGCAATTACCTGGGACTTTTGCATTTCCATGCCTCGTAGGTAGGATCGGAACCCTCTTTTAGTTCCCGTATTTCTCTGAGAAGATCGCATTTCCATGCCTCGTAGGTAGGATCGGAACGAGGAGAAATGTTATGAAAGGGATTATAAACAAAAATTTCCATGCCTCGTAGGTAGGATCGGAACTCTTTACTTACTTTCCACATACCTCAATCAGTCAAAGCATTTCCATGCCTCGTAGGTAGGATCGGAACGTTAGGTTTAGGGATAATTAAAATAAAAGGAGGTAATTTCCATGCCTCGTAGGTAGGATCGGAACGAATTGAAAAAACTATATCGAGCTGAATATGGGGAATTTCCATGCCTCGTAGGTAGGATCGGAACCTATCTCCACTACTGACGGCTACTTCTCAATCTCAAATTTCCATGCCTCGTAGGTAGGATCGGAACAAAGACACTCTTATGTTTTCTGCAGGAACAAGGCCAATATTTCCATGCCTCGTAGGTAGGATCGGAACAATTCACTTACAGGGCAATTGATTCCGAATTTTTCATTTCCATGCCTCGTAGGTAGGATCGGAACTTGATTCTGCTTCATGGGACGTTCAGGTGGATGATAATTTCCATGCCTCGTAGGTAGGATCGGAACACATATATGATAAATTTAAGTGGCTGATTCTGCAAGCAGTTTGCTTTGGTAGGGAAATAAAATTTAGACACTAAGATGGTAAAACTCTTTAATTTTTATTGAAATCGTGAATTTTCAACACTTTAGTCGTAAAAAGATTGGGATTCCACTAATAGTAGTTGACGATGTCAGTGTCTTTTTAAAATTTTTCCAAACTTGTTGGAGTAATTTTGGTCACTTAAAGGTTAGTAATATTCCTACTTGCGCAAGGGGGAAGAAGATAAACGTCTTAAGTTTTTAAAATTTTCAAGCGGAATGCCCCCTCCCTTGCCCTCCCCCACTTGCAGGGCAAGTGGGGGAGGGAAACTTCCTTAGTTTCGAAGGTGGGAACTGGACTACTCCTCCACTTGCAGAGCAAGTGGGGGAGGGTGACTATGAAAAAGCCTATGAAAAAGGTTCTACCAAAAAAACCACGGGAGGGTGACTGTGTTATAGAGCTGATTTTAATTCATGCTCTTTCAAAACCAGCTCAGCGTTGTTTTTTAAGTGACTATGTTATAGAGCTGGATTTAATTCCTATTGTCTTTAAGGTCGTGAATGTAATCTCTTCTCTCGCGGATGGTGCTTATGTCACAGAGCTTGATTTAATTCTTAGTGCCCAGAAATCCACTTTCTCACAAATACCCGTGCTCATGACGCAGAGCTGGATTTAATTCAGGCAGCTCCCCTACTTATTTTGCAGGCGGGGAAGAATGCTAACTTATCCAAACACCTCTACGGAATGAGATTTCGAGAAATGCGGGGCGCTAACTTATCCCAACCAACGTTTCTGAGCGTAAAAGAGCCCGTTTGCTTCGCAAGCGAGGGAGGGAGCTCACCAGTTTTTCCAATTACCATTTTTTTCAGGACAACGCTTGCAGAGAAAGTGGAAAAAGGATAATCAACGATCAGGGGAACAGAAGAAAATTCTCGACATGCAAGACAAACAACTGGAAAAGCTCGGCAACTCTGACGACCCCGGAACATACGAACCTCCAGACGTTTACAAAGACCCAGAAATAGAGCTCTAACTCTGATGAGCGCAGAACATGGGGGAATTTTCAACCTCTTCGATTCATCTTTCAGGCCGCAAACGGGAGAATTATTAAGGAAGTTAAAGAATTTCTTCCTACGGTGTTATTCCCTTTTACTCATAAAAGACGTATTGAAACAGCTCAAAACGCGAACATGAAGCCAAAATGCAAGAATCAGCGAAATATAAGACATCCTCCCCCGTCTTCCGATTCGATCTATACCTCCCTGGAGACTATGCTTAGAGAAGTTCCTGGTTGTTATTGATTTACACCCAAGCAAGCAGAAGATGAATGTCTATGTTATAATCCCGAGAGAACCTCATGCTCATATCCCTGGAATGAGTATTTAGCATGGTAGAGAGTAGAAATAACTTGCACAAATAAGTGCGACTTAGATTGATGAGCCCTGATCTCAATTATCTGTAATTTGCTTTCAGACACATTTTGCTTGTAAAATCTTTACATGCTTTTGCTCATGATACTCGCATTCAGGGTGGCGTTGTTTACCGGTCAAGGTGTGTGGGATGATGGCAAAGTTGCCCTGATCCAGATGTTCAGGTTTTATAATTTTTACGTGGATACTGTTAACGCCAGCTTTATTAATTCCAGTCCGTTAAATGCTTACGACGTTCTTGTGATCCCCGGAGGATGGGCTGTCAATTACAGGCGAAACATAAACTCTGCGGGTATCTCTCACATAAGAAGTTTCGTCCAGAATGGTGGAGTTTATGTTGGTATCTGCGCTGGGGCTTACTTTGCGTCAAGAACCGTGATCTGGGAAGGCAGGTCATATTCTTATCCGCTCTCACTTTACAGTGGAGCGGCTATTGGTCCAATTGATTCGATCGCCCCATGGCCAAGCTACAACATGGCATCTATTAATTTGCAGGATTCAACGGAATGGGTCCTCTACTACGGAGGCCCATATTTTTCTGGCGGAAATTTTGATACCATAGCTATTTACAATGTCAATAATGAACCTGCTATCATCGAACTAAATTACGGGGACGGTAAGGTTATCTTAAGTGGTGTTCACCCAGAAATCGAAGAGGATAGTGACAGAGACAGCACGAATTTTGCATCGGAGTTGCCAGATTCGGGAAGTGATTGGGGATGGTTTATTCAAATTATCGAGAATGCGTTAAATTCCGTATCTATTGAAGAAAAAGCAATAATTTCAGCCGGGAAAATCCCCATTCCGGATGGAGAATTATTTGATATAACCGGGAGGAGAATCCGGGGAGTTCCTAAATCTGGATTTTATTTGCTAAGGACGGGGAAAAATTTCAGAAAAATACTTATTGTTAAATGACATCCGTGCCTTTGACGAGAGGTAACTCCCTCTCATCATTACGCACGCTGGATAGAGGCAGAGGCCCCCTTTTAACGGTAATCTGGAATTTTCGGCACTTTTATTTTTATCCGGTCAGTGCATAAATCATCATTTTACTTGTATTTTTATTTAATTGTCGGTTTATTCTCCGCAGCGAATAGGGTTATAATATCACCTCGATATAAAAAGGAGGTAAAGTTATGAAGAAGTTATTGTTGGCGCTAACCCTGACCGTGGGGGTTGTTGGAGCACAGGGATTAAACCTTGTATCACGCGCATTGTGGGGGCCTTCTGAGGCGGTTGCCAAACATGGAGATACTCTTTACATTGGTGGAGGAGCTGCTGTTTTGATAGTGGATGTTTCAACGCCCTCCAATCCTCAGGTTTTGAACTGGTTTTATACGCCAGATATTGTGCACGGTTTGAAGTATCAAAATGGATATCTTTACATTGCAAATTCTTACACTGGTTTCTCAGTGGCTGATGTTCACAACGTAGATAGTGCCCATGTGATAGCCACGGTTACGGCTGACACCACGTGGCGTGTTCTCGGTCTCTGGGTGGAGGATACGCTTCTATACGTTGCGGCAAGGGAGTATGGTCTCGGAATCTACAATGTTTCCAACCCTGCAGCACCTGTTCAGGTGGGAAGATTTAGTAACAATGTGGATGCAGTATTATCAGTATTTGTCCAGGATACACTCGCATACATTGCCGATTATGGGAATGGGATAAAAATTCTAAATATTTCTGATCCATCCAACCCGACGCTTGTAAATTCCTGGAGTCTCGGAACTTCATACGCCTACGGAATATGGGTTAAAGACACAGTTGCATATATTGCATATGGCGGAAATGGACTTGTTACTCTAAATGTTGCCGACCCCACAAATCCGGTCTATCTCGGTAGCTATGACCCTGGTAGTTATGCCTGGGACGTTAAGGTTCTTGGAAACTACTGTGTCGTCACTCACTGGACGAGAGGCATTTACGTGTATGACGTTTCGAATCCAATGTTACCTACTGTGCTTGGTTTTTATGATACGGATGGAACGGCGAGTAAATTTGTACTTGATTCGAGTTATATTTACGAAGGTGATAGAACGCGTGGATTTAAAATCTTTGACTGGTCAAACCCACATAACCTAACACTTGTAAGTCAAATTCAGACAGGATTCTGGGTCTGGGGAATGGCAAAATACGGAAACTATCTTTACACAGTGGGGGCGTGGAGTCCGATTTTTGTCCTTGATGTGAGTGACCTTTCGAATCCTCAGTATGTTAACGCTGTGACCGCAGCACCTGACTTTGCGTGGGGTGCTTCGGTTGCCAATGGAAAGCTTTTTGTTGCTGCTGCATCTATGGGTTTATGGGTCTATGATCTATCCGACCCGACAAATCCTGTTTTTGAAAGTTCTGCCAGCATTGCCACAAATATCTATGATATTATTGCTGAGGATACTCTCGGGTATGTTGCTGCTGCATCTGATGGATTTTATATAGTAAATCTTGCTAATCCGGGAAATATTCAGGTAATTTCGCATGTGCCGACGCAGAATGTGGCCTTCAAGCTTTTCAAAAAAGACACGCTTGTATATGTTGCTGACAGGTCTGGTGGGGTGAGAATAATCAATGTGGCCAACCCTCAGTCTCCGCAGGAAATCGGGGCAATGGTCCACGGTGGAAAGACTTACGGAATTTGGGTAGAGGATACAATTGCTTTTGCAGGTGCCTGGAATGACGGAATTTACATTTACAACGTTGCCGATCCCACAAGTCCTGTAATGTTGTCTCACATTACTACAGACGCAAATGTGAGGGATGTGGCAGCTTATGGACACTATCTCTTTGCCGGTGAAGAAGCTGGTGGACTTGTGGTGTATGATGTGTCCAACCTATCTAATCCGACTGTAGCAGATTCCTTTGACACGCCCGATTGGGTATGGAGACTTATGCTTGAGCCCGATTATATTATTGCAGATGACCGCGGTGATGGATTGTATATATTCCATTTCCCGATGACAGGTGTGGAGGAAAGTGGAAATGCTTTCGAGAGCCTGGAAGTTAAGGCCATGGTAAACAGGATCGAGTTGAATATTCGGGAATCGCGTAATCTGAGAGTTGATTTATACAGTGTAGATGGGAGAAGGGTTAAGAGTTTCAGGCTCAACGGTGTTGGGAGAAAGGAAATTGATTTGAGAGGATTTGCACCGGGTATTTACTATTACTCGGTGGATGGAAAGTTTGGTAAGGTGCTTGTAGTGAGGTAGGGAAGAATGTGAATGGGGGGCGCGGACTTCGTCCGCGCCCCCCTTAAATTTTTCAATTCCCCCTTCCAGATGAAGGAAAGAGGGACTAGTGTCTAACCTGGAAAATTCTGAATCACTTAATTCTTGATATCTTTTTTACTTCCGCCATGTCGCACAAAGGGATAAACAGGGGTGACATTTTCGAATACCCTTCCGGGTCCTGAGCCTGTTCGAAAATCCTGAATTTTAGAGCTACCTTTCCCAAGGGGTCCTCGTAACCACGGTGACAATCGCAGTCAACAAATTGCCCCTCCTTTAATTGGAAGGAGGTGTTAGGGGAGAATGGGAAGAATAAATGAACCCAAAGTCTTGCCGACCAAAATTTCCCCATTCCACCCCTGCCCTCCCTTCCCCAGATAAGGGAGGGTGAAAAGACCTGAATCATTGAATAACATATTTTTCATCATCATGCACTTCGTGAATAATGGAAGACCGGGGTGATATTTTCGAACACCCTCCCGGGTCCTTGACACTTAAAAGGGGAAATGTTAATATCAAAACCGTTCGGTGCGCCCGTAGCTCAACAGGATAGAGCGACGGACTACGAATCCGTAGGCTGGGGGTTCGACTCCCTCCGGGCGCGCCACTTTAATTTATGACTCCACTTCTAATTCTTGCACTCATATCGTTCCCCATAAAGATGTCATCACATCCTGATCCAACAAGGGCTGCCCTTTACTCCCTCACATTCCCTGGACTCGGCGAATACTACACCGGTAATAGCAGGAAGGCCCTCGTTATTTCCTCAATTGCGGCATTCTTTTTAGGGAAGGCTGGTTATCACTTTTACTGGTACAAGTATTACAGAAACCAGTATCTTTCGACTGGTATTTACACTGATAAAATTACGTACGAAAACCAGTTCAGGGCGTTTATGAGCTCGGTTTTCTGGTATATCGGGGTCTGGGGATTCTCCATGGTGGATTCTTATATCTCTGCACATCTCTTCCGCTTCACAGAGATAAATGCCAACATTGACAGGGAATTTGAGCGTCCCTGAGGTTCAGGTAAAGACCAATTTAATTGCATCAAGAAGAGGTTCAGGGTAAATTTCAAGCTGAACAGGTAGCAGGTCTATTTTTCCGTCCTTCAAGATAAATAACTGTTTTTGCCCCATATCACGGAATCTGAAAACAGTTTTAAATAGGAATTCACGCCCGGTTTTTTCGTAAACATCAATGATTTTGAAGAAAATATCACCCCATCTGAGCTCAAGTCCTGCAAGATTTTTTATAGTTTCTACGGAGATTGAAACTTCCACCGGATGTTCAAGGAATACTCCGAAAGTTTCGATGTTTTTGGGCGCTTTCACAAGCTCTGCTGTGAGGGAATATGTTTCTCTCCTGAGAGATTTCCACTTTCTTTCGTACTTTGTATAAAATGATTCTATGCCTTCTGTGATTCTGAAGAAGCCCGATGACTCAAAAAGTTCCCGGGTTTTCTCATAGTAATCTCTAACGTCAGTGGCAAATGTAAACCTGCCTCCGATCTCGAGCCTTTCGGATAGGAGTTTGATGAAATTTTGATTAACCATCCTTTTCTTCTCATTACCGGGCCATGGGTCAGGGAAAAGGAGATAAACCTCTTTTAAAGTTTTAGGAGGCACAAGCCATTGAAGAAACCATTTGCCATCTGACTTTACAAGGAAAATGTTAGCCCTATCTTTTGTTCTCGAAAACGCCTTTTTCAAAGCAAAATTTGAGATATCAAGACCCCATATTATTGCATAGGGGCGCGCTTGATGCAGATGGAGAAGAAATTCTCCGTTACCACAGCCAATTTCGAGGATGTGAGTGCCTTTTGAAAAGAGGTCATTTTTTAATATTTCTCTTGGTGTCAATAATCCCATCGGGCACTTAATTTAGTGAATTTGATTTGTAAAATCAAGCATGATATAATTCAACCATGCTCCTCAAAATCCTGTATCTGGTGATGACCTACCTTGTGGCCGGGATACCCTTCGGGTACATCTTTGTCAAAATCTTTAAAGGAATCGATGTCCGCACCGTCGGGAGCGGTAATATAGGGGCAACTAACGTTTATAGGGCCGGGGGACTATGGATTGCATTACTAACTGGAATTTTCGATGTTTCAAAGGGATTCTTTCCCACATTTTATGCCCTCAAAATTTTTGGAGTGGATTTTGCGGCTATTGTTGCAGTTGTGGCCATTCTCGGGCATTCTTTCACCATTTATATGAAGTTTAAAGGGGGGAAAGGAGTTGCAACCACGGTGGGGGCATTTCTTGGGCTTTCTCCATTGGGGGTGCTCATTGGAATAGTTACCTGGCTTGCTGTTCTTGCCTCCACTAAGATTGTTTCACTTTCATCTCTTATCGCGGTGACAGTTGGAGGGATTTACATATTTTTTTCGACGGATAGTGTGGTTCTCAGAGTTATCATTGTTCTTGCCGTATTCATCATTTACTTAAGGCACAGGTCCAACATAAAAAGGCTCATCAGAGGGGAGGAGCCGAGAATAAAATGAGAATTGGATTCCTTGGTGCTGGTTCATGGGGTATCACGCTTGCCAATTTGCTTGTGAAGAAGGGAAACTACACCGTTTTGTGGGAGCACAGGCCTGAGAGGTGTGAGAGGCTAAAAAGAGAGCGAAAGGATACCGATAGGTTTGGTGATTTTGTATTCCCCGACGGAATGGATTTCACCTCCAGGGTCGAGGAAGTACTGGATGTTGACCTGCTTGTCTTCGCAGTTCCATCGCAGAGTGTGAGAGAGACGGCCAGGAAAATCAAGGGATTGGCCTATCCGAAGAAAATTTTAAGTGTTGTGAAAGGGATTGAGATATCGTCACTCAAAAGAATGTCTGAGGTGATTGCTGAAGAGCTTGGGAATGTGAAAATCGGTGTTTTATCAGGTCCCTCCATAGCGAGAGAGGTTTTGAAAGAGTTACCCACGTCGGTTGTAGTTGCCTCCGAAGACATTGAATTTGCAGAGGAGATTCAGCGTCTTTTCAGTACCAACAGATTCAGGGTCTACAGGTGGTTTGATATTAAAGGAGTTGAGCTCGGTGGTGCCCTTAAAA